>JBFGYD010000369.1:0-3426 GCA_041587615.1 Lysobacterales bacterium | reverse complement strand
GGTCTTTTTCGCCGCCGCTCAAGGTGCCGTTGATGAAAAAGCCCCAGGGCTTGACCAGTCCGGCCGGGTCGATTTCGGGCTCGCCGTCGGTGTCGTCGGCCGCCTGCAGGAAACTCAGCGGCAGGACCTCGTTGCCGTAACGGAAATTGAGACCGTTCAGGGTGAGCTGACCGCCGCCCCCGCCGCTTCGGTTGAAGGCCTGGCGGGCGTCGATGTTGCGAAACTGCGACGCGTTGGCCTCGACCAGGGAGGTGTGCTGGGTCAGGGTCTGGCGGCCGACCAGTTGCCGAATCGCTTCGGCCACCTCGCTGCCGCGGCCCTCGGCCAGCGCGTCGGCGATCTCCCGGCACAGCTCGATTAGTTGTGGCGGCGGATTGCCGCACAGCGCCGCGGTCGGCAGCAGGTTGTCGATCACCACCGGATCGTTCGAATTGCCCAGCGCGTCCTGCAGCGCCTGACTGAATTCGGCCTCGGTCGGCGTCGAACGCACTTCGGTGTCCTCGGTGGCGGTGTTGTTGTCGAGATTGTTGTCGATCCCCAATCCGGTGATCGCTACCTCGGCTGCCAGGCTGACGGCCCCCGGGTCGGCCGGGGCCAGCAGCGACAGCGTGAACAGAAACTCGACGCCGGCGAGCACCAGGTCCGGCGTCTGACACGCAAGCATGCCGCCGTTGATCGTGCACGCGAAGTTGTTCGGACCGCTTAGGTTCACGACCGTGGCTCCGCCGGTGAGCAGGCCGGTGAGCTGCACGCCCTCTGCCTGGCCCGGGCCGTCATTGGTCATGGTAATGAAATAGTCGACCACGTCCCCGGTCAGGACCGGATCGGCGCTGTCGACGATGCTCACGCGCAGGTCGGCCGGCGCGCCGAAGCCGGTCACCGCGGTGGTCGCGCTCGCCGTGTTGTTGGCCGGATTGGGATCGGTCGTTTCGGTAGAGACCGCGGCCTGATTGACGATGCTGCCGCTCGAGGTCAGTACCTGAGCGCTCAGACTGATCACCGCGCTGGCTCCGGGCGCCAGGTCCTCGAGCAGGTCGCATGCGATCTGGGCGGTCGTGACCGCGCAGCTCCACCCCGACGCCGAGATATCGCCGAGCGACACGCCCTGCGGAATGACGTCGATGACAGTTACCGCGGCGGCGCTGGCGGGACCGGCGTTGGTCACGGTGACCGTATAGCCGAGCATGTCGCCCTGGCTGGCGCTGGCGCGGTCGACTTCCTTGACCACGAAAACGTCGGCGGTCGGCGTCACCTCGGCCGGATTCACCGTGGTGGACGCCGAGGCCTGATTGTTGTCCGGATCGGGATCGGGCGTTGTCGCGCTCACGATGGCGGCATTGACGATCGTGCCCGCGGTCGCCGGCGCCATCACCATCACGCTCAGCGTGGAGCTGGCGCCGCTGACCAGCAAATCGGCCAGCTCGCAATTGACGTCGCCGCCGGCGGCGGTGCAGGTCCACCCGGTACCGGCCGCGGATACGAACTGGACGCCGACGGGCAGCGTGTCGCTGAGCACCACCCCGGACGCTCCGTCGGGGCCGTCATTGGCCACCGCGAACCGATACTCGTACATCGATCCGGCGATCACCGTGTCGGGCAGCGAGGTCTTGGTCAGGCTCAGGTCCGCGGCCGTGGCCGCCGCCGGATTGACGAGCACCGAGGCGCTGTCGCTGTTGTTGCTCGGGTCGGCGTCGATTTCGAGCTGGCTCACCGTGGCGGTATTGACCGGGGTTCCGGGCTC
Source organism: Lysobacterales bacterium (assembly GCA_041587615.1). Lineage (GTDB taxonomy): Bacteria > Pseudomonadota > Gammaproteobacteria > Xanthomonadales > SZUA-38 > JBFGYD01. The sequence continues at coordinate 1,685 of JBFGYD010000369.1, read as the reverse complement.
CAACGCCATCACCGCGATTCGGAACAGCGTGGACTCCCCAGGGCTCAGGGTGCCGGGTCGGTAAGCGCATTCCACGCCGGCGGCGCTCTCGGCGCAGTCCCAGTCCTCGCCAATGCTGCCGATGAAGTCGATCCCGGCCGGCAGCACGTCGGTGACCCGCACCCGGGTGGCGTCCTGACTGCCGACGTTGCTGACCCGAATCCGATAGCTGAAATTGAACCCGACCTGGGTGCTGGCCACCGCGCTCTTGTCGATCGCCAGGTCGACCCCGGGGCTGCCGATCGTTACCCCGTGGGAGGCGCTGTTGTTGCTCGGATCGGGATCCATCGCAACCGCGTCGGCGCTGACGACGGCGGTGTTGTTCGCGGTGCCGGCACTGACCGCGGTCACGTTCAGCGTGATGCTGCTGGTCTGCCCGGCCGCGAGGCCGTTGCCGTTGTAGGTGCAGGAAACGTCCTGACCGATCGCATTGCAGTTGAAATCCGCGGCGCTGAAGCCGGCGAAGGCGACCTGCAACGGCAGCGTGTCGCTGACCGTAAACGTGCCGGCCGTCTGCGGTCCGGCGTTGGTGACATCCAATACGAAATCGAACGCGTCGCCGACCAGCGCGTTGCTGACGGTGGCGCTCTTGGCGAGGCTCAGATCGGCCACCGCACCGATCGCGACGTTCGCCGTATCGCTGTTGTTGCTCGGGTTCGGGTCGATCGCCGGCGGATTGACAGCCACGCTCGCGCTGTTGAGCGCGCTGCCGCCGGCGATCGCGGTCACGTCGATCTCGATCTGGAGCGTCGATCCGCTGCTCAGGCTGCTGCCGATGTAGTCGCAGGTCACGGTCCCGCCGGCTTCGATGCAGTTGAAATCGAGCCCGTTGGCGGCGACAAACGCAACCCGCGGCGGCAGCACGTCGGTCACCGCAAACGAACCGGGGCCGGCGTCGGACGGTCCGTTGTTGGTCACGTCGAGCGTGTACTTGATCGGGTCGCCGACGTTGGCCGTGACCACCGAGGCCGACTTGGTGACTGACATGTCGTTGTTGGCCACGATCCCGGTCATCACGATCACGCGATCGGCGGGCAGAAAAGGATAGTTGTCCGCCGACGGATCGAAAAGACTGTTGAGACTGCCGGGAACCACCGTGGGCGCGGTAAAGGTGATGTTCAACGGCGCCGAACTCATCCCCACGGGAATATCCACGCCATAACTGCAGTCCACCGAAGTGGAATCGCCAAAGTCGAACGGGGAGCAGTTCCAGTTCGCGCCGGTGCCCGAGACAAAGACCTCGGTCCCGCTCATGTTGGAATCGAAAAAAGAAGAGATGCCGGCATTTCTAGCCGGCGCGCCGTCTTCAGGGATTCCCCGGTCCTCGTTGGTCAGGGTCACGGTGTAGCTCACCGTACCGCCCGCCGGCGACGGGTCCGGCGGGCCGACAACGATCAGGCCGAGGCTGGACGCCGTGCCGCTGACAATCGTGAACGGGTTAGGTGGAAGCGGCACACTTACCCCGCTGGTTGATAAGAACACGTCGGCGGAAAACAGCACCCCGCCCATCGGCGCGGTGCCCGGCAGGCGCAGCTCCACGGTGCCGCCCGCGGGAAGCGGCATACCGACATGATCGCAGTTGATCGTGAAGCCCTTGGCGAAAAAGCAGTTCCAGTTAGCGTCCGCGATCGGACTCAGGCCGACGC
>JBFGYD010000368.1:0-3427 GCA_041587615.1 Lysobacterales bacterium | reverse complement strand
GGCCAGTTCATACACCGTGTCGATAGCCGGAAGCTGAAAAACCTCGGGCTCTGGCAAATCGTAGCGAGCGCTCGGCGGTGGTTCCCCGTCGCGCGCTGCGCCCAAAGACCACACAGCCAGAAGTGCCGCCGTAAGCGTTATTCGCGGGCAAATATTCATCTATTGGCCAAACACCCGGATAGTCGCCTCGCGGCGGGGCCCGCCGCCGTTCAAGCTTAGCACGCCATCCGACTCGAGCCGCCTTGACACATTCGTCCACCTTCGCAGCAGCGTTCCGCGCTTTGGGTCAGCCAGTTTTGCGGGGGCTCGGTCGCTCGCGCTAGACTCGCTGCCGAATGCAACGGAATCCCAAGCTGGCGGCGCCGGATCGCCGAGACCCCGACGGACTGCGCATCCAGACGCGGTCAGCGACCAACCGTTAGGCGACGTGAAGGACTCGAATCATCGGCCCCACGAGTCCTGGTCGTCCACGCTGGCGTTCCTGCTGGCCTCGGTCGGCGCCGCGGTGGGGCTGGGCAACCTGTGGCTCTTTCCTTATCTGACCGGCACCAACGGCGGCGGCGCGTTCGTGCTCGCCTACCTGGTCGCGGTGACCCTGGTGGTGGCACCGCTGGTGATGGCCGAGGTCGCCATCGGCCGCCACGGCCAGATGAGCCCACCGAACACGTTGCGCAGCCTGGCCCGCAAGATCGGGGCATCGCCCGCGTGGAGCTGGCTCGGCTGGCTTGGGATGCTGACCCTGTTTCTGGCCTTTTCCTTCTACAGCGTGGTCGCGGGCTGGACGCTTGCGTATACCTGGAAGTCCGCTGCGGGCGTTTATCAGGGCTTCGATCCGGCTCGGATCGCGGCGCTGTTCGCCGATTTTCAGGCCCGCCCCGGCGAGATGATCGCCTGGCACGCGGTCATCATGGCAACCACGGTGTGGATCGTCTCGCGCGGTCTGCGCGCCGGCATCGAGCGCGCGATCAAGAGCCTGATGCCGGCCCTGTTCGTTCTGCTGCTGGTGCTGGTCGGCTACGCCGCGATCGTCGGCGATGTCGGCGCCGCGCTCGGGTTCCTGTTTCGGCCCGATTTTTCCAAGCTGACCCCGGGCGTGATGCTGGCGGCGATCGGGCTGGCTTTCGCGTCGGTCTCGGTCGGCTTCGGCGTGCTGCTGACGATGGCCTCCTACCTGCCGGAGAAGATCAGCATCCCGCGCGCCGCTTTGGCTATTGCCGGCGCCGACACCCTGGTCGCGATCCTGGCCGGTCTGGCGATCTTTCCGATCGTGTTCGCCTCGGGTCTGGACGCCGCGGGCGGACCTGGCCTGGTGTTCGTGACCCTGTCGGCCGCGTTCGCGCAGATGCCCGGCGGGCGCTGGGTCGGGACGCTGTTTTTCCTGCTGATGTCGCTGGCCGCGCTGACCAGTACGATTTCGATGGTCGAGGTGCTGATGTCGCGGCTGGTCGAGTCCCGCCGCCTGAACCGATCGCGCGGCGCGCTGCTGGTCGGTATGAGCGCGTTCGTCTTCGGCCTGCTGACCGTGTTCTCGTTCAACCTGTGGGCCAACGTGCAGCCGCTGGCCGGGATGACCCTTTTCGACCTGATCCGCTACCTGTGCATCAACGTCCTGGCCCCGCTAGGCGGCCTCGGCTATGCGCTGTTCACCGGCTGGTGGCTGCCCGAGGCCGTGCTGCTGGAAGAGCTGGGAATGTCCCGCAACCGGCTGTACTCGGCGCTGCGATTCCTGATTCGCTACGTCACGCCGCTCGCGATCGCGCTGGTGCTGATCAGCGGAATCTTCCGGCCCGGCTAGGGCTCGCGGATCACTCGATGAAATAGGGCTCCAGTAGCACGTCCCAGGCCTGGTTTTTCTGCTGAAATTCGGCCGGGCAGCGCACCGCGCGTTCCTCCGGCAGCGCGTCGGGACCGACCATGCCGGCGTAGGCCTCCGGGTTACTGCCGAAAATCAGACAGGCGACGTCGTACAGGCGCTGCTGATTCAACGAGTGCTCGTCCCAGAACGGAAGCTCCGCGTCGTCACCCATTGAGGCGGCCATCGCGCCGAAATTGTCGATCGCGGCGAACAGCGCCCCTTCGCCCTCGCCGTGGATCAGGATCAGGGTCGCCAGCGAGTCCACCGAGTCCTCTTCGCGGCCGGTGATCGGTATCTCGAACAGATGCACCAGCGCGTGGCCGATCTCGTGCAGCATGAAAAACGCGCCCGCGCCGAGCACCGATTCGGCGAATTCCTCGTCGCCGATGTCGTCGCCGGCGAACACGCTGGCAAACAGGCCGAAGAACTCGTAGCACATCGTGATGCGGCGTTGATTCGGGTCGTAGAACGCGTTGGCCTGACCACAGGGGGCGAAATCGACCGGCAGGTCGACCGGCAGCGCTACCGCCGAACTGACCGTGTCGGCAACGACCTCGTAGACCCCCGAATCTCGCAATCCCTGGGCCAACTCGAGGTAACCCTCGGGCGGCTCGTAGTAGTTGACCGTAACCTTACCTTGCGGGGTCGGCGCCGGTTGTTCGGCTTGGTCCGTCCCCGCATCGCATTCGCTGACCGTCGCGTCCAGGATGTCGATGATGTCGTCCAGCGCACCGAACATCGTGTCCGCGTCCTCGGAAGCTTCCAGGTCATACAGCGCCCGGTGCAGCGGCTGCCCCAGTGAGGATGCAACGTCGCCGCCCTGGTTGACCAGGAAATCGGCCCATGCCCGGGTGGACGTGACACCCTCTGCCATCCGGACGTCGGCCTGATCGGCCTGCTCCTGCGTGAATCCCGACTCTGCCAGGCCTTCCAACCAGACCGTATACTGATCCCACCATTCTGCCAGCGAGTCGATGTCGTCGCACATGTCGGCGTGGCCGACCGAGCTGAAAAACACCAAGACCAGGGCCGTCGCCCAAACGCGGAACATCCGTTTCATTCCCAATCCTCAAGCTAGTGGTTGCGGCTCCGGCCGAGCGGCCCGGCACCGCGGTTGCGGAATGCTACTCCAGATCCGAGATTCTGTCTCGGGTGTCGTTGATCAGCCGTCTCTCTCGATGACGACCTCGACCCGGCGGTTGAGCTGACGACCGGCGGCGGTGGCGTTGTCCGCGACCGGGCGACCCTCGCCGTGGCCAAGCACTCGCAGCCTCCCGCCTTCGATCCCGTGCCCTTCCAGCCAGGCTCGGACCGAGTCGGCGCGCTGCTCGGACAAGCTCTGATTGTAGGCCTCGGAGGCAATCGAATCCGTGTGCCCCTCGATCCGGACGGGCCGCCCGGCAAACGCCTGCAACAGCCCGACCAGTTCGGTCAGGGTTCGCTCCGCGTCGGGCCGGATCCGGGTCGAGTCGAAGTCGAACAGGATCGATCCGGGCAGGCGGACGACGATCTCGGTCTGGCTGACTTCGGCGTTCAGATCACGCAGGCGATCGTCCAGGCTTCGTTCCTCCG
>JBFGYD010000367.1:0-3427 GCA_041587615.1 Lysobacterales bacterium | reverse complement strand
GACTGGACGGGATCAAAAACAAGATCGACCCCGGCGCGCCGATGGACAAGGACCTCTACGACCTGCCGCCGGAAGAGGAAAAAAACATCCCGACGGTCTGTTCGTCGCTCGATCAGGCGCTGGCGGCGCTGGACGCCGATCGGGAGTTCTTGACCGCCGGCGGGGTGTTCTCGGACGACCTGATTGACGGCTATATCGATCTGAAAATGCAGGAAGTAACGCGCTTCAGGATGAGCACTCATCCGTGCGAACTGGCGATGTACTTCTCGCTGTAACAGCGAAACCGGCCAGCCCTACACCACGCGGGGCCAGCAGCCTGTCGGACATAGGGGCTCGTGGCCAAAATTCGTGAGGGCGAGTAGCGGACGATCGGACAAGCTGTACCCGTCGCGAGGGCCAGGCGCGCAAGGCGGTTTTCGGCTTGCCGAAAGAAGCCTTGCGCGATCGGCCGCCACGCGTCAGCCGACAATTCGCGCAACTCGTGCAACATCCGGGCTAGTTGCGGTCTAATATGGGGACGATGACATGGAGACCGACCAACATGCGCATTGTTCGAACCGCGCTGCTGATCTTGCTGCTGGGGGCGCTCCCGGCGGCGGCGCAGGACATTTACAAGTCGGTGGACGAAGACGGCAACGTGATTTACACCGATCAGCCGCCGACCCCGCAATCGAAGCCGATGGACCTGCCGCCGCTGACCGTGGCCGACCCGTTCGAGGTGCCGCCGCCGCTGGTGGCGGGAGATCAGCCCGAAGAAGACCGGGTGCTGTACGAGGACCTGGCGCTGGTCGCACCCGAGGCGGAGCAGCATTTCTGGGGCACCGGCGGCACGTTGCGCGCCCAGGTGGAGGCGCCGCATGAGCTGCGCGCGGGCGACTCGGTCAATTTCTACCTCGACGGCGAGCTGGCCGGCAACGTCCGCCAGTATGGGATCGATCTGGCCGAGGTCTATCGGGGCGAGCACTCGGTATACGCCGAGGTCGTCGATGCCGACGGCCAGGTGCTGGCGCGCACCGATTCGGTGGTCTTTTACATGCACCAGCAATCGGTACTCAACCCGAACAACCCCAGCAACAAGCGCGGCGGAAACTGAGCGACGCCCGCCGCTGAACTCGTCCCGGCCTCGGCCCGATTCAGGCCGGCCGCCGGGCCGCCGCTACGCGCGTCGCGCGTTCCGTCGATGGTAGCTTCCAGCGCCGATCGGCCGCTGAGCCGACCGCCGTCGCCGGCGTCGCCCAGCGTCGATGAACTGACCGTCGGGGTCGCGGTGGTCGACGCGGAACTGAAGATCGAGCATCTGAACCCGAGCGCGGTAACCTGCCTGGGCATTTTCGGGCGCGCCGAACCCGGCCGACCGCTGGCCCAGCTCGGCGTCCTCGGGCACAAGCTCGCGGCCACCGCCGCGCGCGCGCTGGCCGACCGCCAGCCGATTGCCGAGCGCGCGCTGGCCGCCGGCCAGCGGGAGGACGCCCGGCGCTTCGACGCGGTATTCACTCCGCTCGGACCCGGGGAAGGCGGAGATCGGCTGTTGATCGAGCTGATCCCGGTCTCCTGGCACCGCGAAATGGACCGCTGGCAGCGTGAAACCTGGCAGCAGGAGGCGCTGGAGAGATTCGCCCGCGGTCTGGCGCACGAGATCAAGAACCCGCTCGGTGGGGTCCGCGGAGCCGCGCAGCTATTGAGCCGCTCGCTGGCCGACCCCGCGCTGCGCGAATACACCGACGTGATCGTGGCCGAGACCGACCGCCTGGCGCGCCTGGTCGATCGGCTGCAGCAGCGGGAAGCCCCGCCCCGGCAGCAAGCATTGAACATACACCAGGCCACCGAGCGGGTTTGCGCGCTGGTTCGCGCGCGCGCGCCCGAAGTTGCGCTCGAGCGTGACTACGACCCCAGCATTCCAGCGCTGGTCGGGGATCTGGACCGGCTGGTGCAGGGATTTCTGAATCTGGCCAACAACGCGCTGGACGCGGGCGCGGGCGCGCTCCAGATCCGCACCCGAATCCGGCGCGCGGTCACCGTTGCCGACCTGACCTACCGCAACGCGGTGGCGGTAGATTTCATCGACGACGGCCCCGGCGTGCCGGCCGAAATTCGCGAACTGGTGTTTTACCCGCTGGTCTCGGGACGCCCGTCGGGCAGCGGTTTGGGCCTGAGCATCGCGCAGTCGATAGCGATCGAGCACGGCGGCGTGATCCGCCTGCTGGACGAGCCCGGCGGCCGCACGATCTTTCAGTGGCTGATCCCGCTGGGGGGCAAGCAGTGAGCGCGGCCAAGCGCATCTGGGTCGTCGACGACGACCAGTCCATCCGCTGGGTCCTCGCGCGCGCGCTGTCACGCGAGGACTGGCAGGTGAGCTGCTTCGAAAACGGGCAGGAGGCGCTGGCGGAGGTCGCGGGCGGCGCGGCCGACTGGCCCGACCTGGTGATCACCGACGTGCGGATGGCCGGGATCGACGGCCTGACCCTGCTCGACCAGATCCTGACCGAGGCGCCCGACCTGCCGGTCATCGTGATGACCGCCTATTCCGATCTGGACACCACGGTGGCGGCGTTTTCTCGCGGCGCCTACGAATACCTGCCCAAGCCGTTCGACATCGACGAGGTCGCCGCCGCCGCCGAGCGGGCGATGGAGCGGGTGAGCCGCACCGCGCTGGAGCCGGCGCCGGAGCGGGGCGGGCTGATCGGCGAATCGCCGGCGATGCAGCGCGTGTTCAGCCAGATCGGCCGCCTCTCCCGGGCCCATCTGAACGTGCTGATCACCGGCGAAACCGGCACCGGCAAGGAGCTGATCGCGCGCGCACTGCACCGCCTGGGCCCTCGCCGCGACCAACCCTTCGTCGCGCTCAACACGGCGGCGGTGCCGCACGAGCTGCTCGAATCGGAGCTGTTCGGGCACGAAAAAGGCGCTTTTACCGGCGCCCAGCAGCGCCACCTCGGACGCTTCGAGCAGGCCAGCGGCGGGACGCTGTTTCTGGACGAGATCGGCGACATGCCGGCGCCGCTGCAAACCCGGCTGCTGCGGGTGCTGGCCGAACGCCAGTTCTACCGGGTCGGCGGCCGCCACCTGATCGAAGTGGACGTGCGGGTGATCGCCGCGACTCACCAGGACCTGGCGCTGCGGGCCGCCGAAGGCAGTTTCCGCCAAGATCTCTACCACCGCCTCAACGTCGTGCACATCGAGGTGCCGCCGCTGCGCGAGCGCGGTGCAGACATCCTGGCCCTGGCGGAACACTTTCTGCAGCGCGCGGCGGCCGAGGCCGGGCTGGAACCGAAACGCCTGTCACCGTCGGTGCGGCGGATGCTCAAGCGGCACCCATGGCCCGGCAACGTCCGCGAGCTTGAAAACCTGTGCCGCAGCGTCACGGTCATGGCCGCCGGCGCCGTGCTGGAGGCCGACGACGTCGAACAGCGGTTGGCGCCGGCCGGCG
>JBFGYD010000366.1:0-3429 GCA_041587615.1 Lysobacterales bacterium | reverse complement strand
GCGGATTTGGGCGCTCCGACCGCCAATTTGCGAACCAGGTCGCAAGTTTCGCAAACGGACACAATTTTTAGCTTGACAGTTAGCCGGACATCTCCTAATTAGCGCTTATGCCCCGTCGATTCACGGGGTTTAGGAGGTCGAGATGGCGACCAATCGAGAAGAGTTCGACGACGATCTGGATTTCGATCCCAACTTCGACGACATGGACATTGACGAACTGCTGGCCGCGGTTGAAGAGGAGCGCCTGTACCAGCCGCCGCGTCGCGCACGACGCGACCGCGCCGCCTGGCGGCGGATCGAGGCCCGGCGCGAACGCCGGCTGCTGAGGAAGCAACTTTCTGACTGGGACGATTACGACCGCGATTGACGACTCGTCCAAACGCGGAAAGGGGCCGTCCGTGGCCTTATAGGCCCCGTTTGGGCCGTTTTCCAGCTCGGGAACCGGCGGTAACGCCGGCTCGCGACATCAAACGATCAAAAAGTACCCGGCGACCAGCAGCACCACCGCCAGGGCATGCCATTTGACCCGGGCGAACATCAACTGGTCGCTGTGGCGCAGGTCGTACTCGCCGCCGCGGGCCATCGAAACGACGCCCCACGTCAACGAAACCACCGCGCCGATCAGACAAAGTACCGCGAGTACATAAAGGGCATTCATCGCAATCACCCCACGGGTGCCGGCCAACCAGTCTTGGCCTCAGCCCATTGTGCGCCCAACACGCCGCGTCAAGATTGACCCAGATCAATTTGCCAGTCTTCGCGTGCAAGGCGAAGACTGGCTCTTGTGTGTGAACTGGAGCGGATTCGCTTGCACGCCATCCGATCAGGGGTTGCGGATTTTCCCGTCGTCACCGGTGGAAACGCGAAGCCCGCGCCAAAATCGCGCGCGATCGGCACCGGCTCCTGACCGTTATCCGATCCACCGCCCCCGTCAGCCCGACTCCGGTGGACCGAGCGATCCCCCACTGCAGACGCGCCCCGCCTATTATTGATTTCTAACCTAGTCTTGGCGTGCAACGCCAAGACCGTGTAACGCCAAGCCGGCGGCGGCGTCAGTGGGTACAAATGCAGGCAGTCAGCGACGAACAGTTGATTCGATGGGTTGCACAAGGCGACAAGTCCTGCCTCGGCACCCTGTTTGAACGTCACCACGCGGGCCTTTACCGATACTGCCTGCAGTTGACCCGCAACGGGCAGACGAGCGAGGACCTGGTGCAGGATGTGTTCATCAAAGTGCTCAAGAGCAGCCGAGGCTATCGCGGAGAGGGCAGCTTCAAGTCCTGGCTCTATCACATCGCGCGCAACCTCGCCTTTGACCGGCTGCGTGCCGCGCGGCGGCGGAACGCCCGGCAGCCCGCCGCCGGTGAGGGCGCCGAAGAATCTCGCGAGCCAGAGCGGACCGCGGTTGCGGTCGAGAAAGTAGCCCTGCTGGAGCGCGCGCTAAGGCGTCTGCCGGAAGCCGCGCGCGAGGTGATCTGGCTCGGACGGTTTGAGTTTCCCAGCTACCGAGAACTGGCCGGCGCTCTCGGCTGCACGCCCGGGGCCGCCCGGGTGCGCATGCACCGGGCGATGAAGCAGCTCGAGGCCACCTGCGCCGAGCTTGAAGGAGGATCGATCGATGCCTGATCAAAGGGACCGAATAGGGGTGGAATTCGAGGCCGGCGACGCGCGCGAGCGCGAGCTGTGGGCGGCGCTTGGCCAGATCGAACGGGCCGATCCGCCGACGCGGCTTCGATCCGCGTTCTACGCCCGACTGGACGCGCTTTCGGCGGCCGGCCCCGGTTGGTGGCCGGCGCTTCGCCGCTGGTTCGGGCACCCGCTGTTACCGGCGGCCGCCATGCTGTTGATCGGAGTTCTGGTCGGTCGCGCGCTGGAACGACCGGCCGCCAACCGTGACGTGCAGGCGCTGCGCCAGGAAGTGGCGGTGCTCCAGCGCAACGTCGCATTGAGCCTGATGCACAGCCGGTCGGCGGCCGAGCGGCTCAGGGGCGTGATCAGCGCGGCCGAGCTTGTTGCGGTCGACCCCGAACTGACTCGCGCACTGTTGCGCCAGGCGGGGGACGACCCCAACCGGTCGGTCCGGGTGGCGGCGATCGACGCCTTGGGCACGCGGGTTCGAGCGCCGGACGTCGGGGGAGAGGTGTTGCGCCTGCTCGGCGACAGCGCCTCGCCGCTGGTGCAAAAAGCGCTGGTCGACCTGATCCTGCGCCACGGCGACGCGGATCAGCTCAACGGGCTCGTCGAGCGCGCCCGCGACGGCGCGCTGCACCCGGATCTGGTCGCCTACGTTCAAGCGGCCGTGCGCAGGAACGGCGCATGAGTTCGCGCGATGCCTGGCTCTGCGCCGCCGCGATGGCGCTGCTGGCCCCAACCGCGGCCGCGGTCAGCGAACAGGATCGGTGGCAGGCCGAATATCGGTTCGCCACCGCCGAACCCGAGCTGATCATCGAAAACGTGTGGGGCGACGTCGAGGTCCGTGGAGTTGCCGGCAATACGATCTCGGTCATCGTCAGCGAACACCGCTCGGCCCGTGACGCCGCGACCCTGGAACGCTCGCGCGAACTGATCTACCTGGAGGTCAGCGAAACCGATACCGGGGTGGCGTTCATCGTCGACGGCGTCGGGCGCAACTGGAGGGGTCGCAACCCTTGCCCCTCGTGCCGGGTGGAGTACCGATTCGAAGTCGAGGTGCCTTCAGGCAGCCGGGTCGAGGCAGGCACTGTCAATGACGGGAGCGTTCGCATTGTGGACGTCGCCGGGCCGGTCACTGCGGGCAACGTCAACGGCCCCGTGAGCGCTTACAACATCAAGACCTGCGAGACGCTGAGTACGGTTAACGGCGACGTCCGCGCCGAATTCGGCGTTGCCCCGGGCAGCGACTGCGCGCTCGAGACGATCAACGGCGACATCATCACGGTGCTGCCGGCGAACTCCGGGATCGACCTGCGTCTCGAGCTTGGTCACGGCCGAGTCTACAGCGAATTCGAACTCGACTCCGTCGCGCTGGCGCCAACGGTCGAGCGGATCGAGCGCGGTTCTAAGCGCGGCTATCGGATCGAACAACCGGCGGGGCTGCGCCTCGGGGCCGGCGGTCCCCAGTTCAAATTCGAGTCGCTCAACGGCGACGTTCAAATCAAGAGGAGCGAACCATGATCATCACCCGTTTTGTAGCCGCGCTGGGTGCGCTAGCAATGGCCGGTGCGGCGTTGTCCCAGAATCCCCCGCCCCAGACGTTCAGCATCCCGCTGACCCGCCCGGGCGAGCCGATCACGCTAGAAATTTCGATTCTGTCGGCCCAGATGACGATCATCGGTGAGGACCGGCAGGACGCGGAATTCGTCGTCTCGAGCAGCGGGCGGGCGCGCCAAATCATCACCCCATCGGGGGCTAAGACGCTCGATTCCGGCGGCTTCGGACTCCAGATCGAGG
>JBFGYD010000365.1:0-3436 GCA_041587615.1 Lysobacterales bacterium | reverse complement strand
TCCGCTCGGTGTCGCCGACGCCACGCAGCGCCGCGGTCAGCGGCTCGAAGCGCCCGCCGTCGATCAGCGCGCCGATCGCGTGGTGCCGGCGCGCCAGCTTTTCGCGGTCGCGCATCGGTCGGTTGAGCCAGCGCCTGAGCTTGCGGCCGCCCATCGGCGTGACGGTGCGATCGAGGACCCCGGCCAGCGTGTGCTCCTGGCGCCCCGCGGGATGGCGGTCGATTTCGAGGTTGCGCCGGGTGGCCGCGTCCATAACCACGGTGTCGCCCTGGCTCTCGACGATGAGCCCGCGGACGTGGGGCAGGGCGGCGCGCTGGGTCTCGTTGACGTAGGTCAGCAGGCAGCCGGCCGCGCCCACGGCCAGCGCCAGATGCTCGCAGCCGTAACCGCTCAAGTCACGGGTGCCGAACTGGCGCGCCAGCAGCTCGGCCGCGCCGGCGGGGTCGAAGTGCCAGCCCGGGCGCGCCTTGTGGCCCGGGCGATCGGTGACCAGCGCCGGCATCGCCTGCGTTTCGTCGCTCAACAATTCGGTCGGCTTGAGACGCTCCAATTCGGCGGTCAGTTCGACGACGGAGTCGACCTCGGCCAGCCGGAAACGGCCGCTGGCAACATCGAGCCAGGCCATCCCGAAGCGCCCGCCGCCGGCTGACAGCGCGAGCAGGAAATTGTCGCGCCGGTCCTCCAGCAGCGCCTCGTCGCTGACCGTTCCGGGGGTCACGATCCGGACGACCTTGCGCTCGACCGGACCCTTGGTCAGCGCCGGGTCGCCGACCTGCTCGCAGATCGCGGCCGATTCCCCGAGCCTGACCAGCCGGGCGAGGTAGGAGTCGATCGCGTGGTACGGCACGCCGGCCATCGGAATGGGCCTACCCGCCGACCGGCCGCGCTGGGTCAGCGTGATGTCGAGCAGGCGGGCGGCGGTCTTGGCGTCGTCGTAAAAGAGTTCGTAGAAATCGCCCATCCGGAACAAGAGCAGGGTGTCCGGAAACTCCGCCTTGATGCGCAAGTATTGGCGCATCACCGGTGTGTGTTGGGCGTCGTTCATCGCAGCGAGTGTACCGCAAGACTGGGTTACACTGACGGCTGGTCCAGAGGCGGAAATCCGCGCGGTGCGACGGTGAAGGACGATGACCTGGAACTGGCCGCGATGGCGGCACGGGTGGGCGACCGATTGATTGCGCGCGGCGAGTCGCTGGTGACCGCGGAGTCCTGCACCGGCGGTTGGATCGCGAAGACGGTCACCGACGTGGCCGGCAGCTCGGCCTGGTTCCAGGGTGCGCTGGTGACCTACAACAACGCGCTGAAGCGAAATCTGCTCGCGGTAACGCAAGCCGCGCTGGCCGACGAGGGCGCGGTCAGCGAGACCGTGGTGCGGCAGATGGCGGCCGGCGCCCGGCGGGTCGGCGACGCCGACTGGGCCATTGCGGTCAGCGGGGTCGCCGGTCCGGACGGCGGCAGCGACGAAAAACCGGTGGGTCTGGTGTGGTTTGGCTTTGCCGGGCCGTCCCGCGTTTGGGTTTCCCGGCAGCATTTCACCGGCGACCGCGAGGCGGTGCGGCGCGCCGCGGTCCGCCACGCGCTCACCGCCCTCGAAGCGGCACTCGCGGGCAAGGGGTGATCGAAACGGCGTGCCCGACGCTGCGTTTTCCTACACCGAAACGGCCCACGCTCGATACCAATCGCCGAATCGCTATGGGATAATTGCGGCCCTACCCCTGTTTCAGTTTAAGCACATCGGAGATTCTCAAATGGACGACAACAGGAAGCGCGCGCTCGCCGCGGCCCTGGGCCAGATTGAAAAGCAGTTTGGCAAGGGGGCGGTGATGCGCATGGGAGATCGGACCTCCACCGATGTCGACTTCATCTCGAGCGGGTCGCTGACCCTCGACATCGCGCTGGGCATCGGCGGTTACCCGCGCGGGCGGGTGGTCGAAATCTACGGGCCGGAGTCCAGCGGTAAGACCACGATGACCCTGGAGGCGATCGCCGAGTGCCAGAAGGCCGGCGGCACCGCGGCGTTCGTCGATGCCGAACACGCGCTGGATCCGAACTACGCCGAAAAGCTGGGCGTGGACGTGGACAATCTGCTGGTCTCGCAGCCGGACACCGGCGAACAGGCGCTGGAGATCGCGGACATGCTGGTGCGCTCGGGCGCGATCGACATCGTCGTCATCGACTCGGTTGCCGCGCTGACGCCGAAGGCTGAGATCGAGGGCGAAATGGGCGACACCCACGTCGGGCTGCAGGCCCGGCTGATGTCGCAGGCGCTCAGAAAGCTGACCGGCAACATCAAGCGTTCCAACACGCTGGTGATGTTCATCAACCAGATCCGGATGAAAATCGGGGTCATGTTCGGATCCCCGGAGACCACGTCGGGCGGCAACGCGCTGAAGTTCTATGCCTCGGTCCGGCTGGACATCCGCCGCATCGGCGCGGTCAAACGGGGCGACGAGGTGATCGGCTCCGATCCCCGGGTCAAGGTGGTCAAGAACAAGATCGCGCCGCCGTTCAAGAAGGCCGAATTTGAGATTCTGTACGGCGAGGGCGTGTCCCGCGAGGGCGAGATCATCGACCTCGGCGTGGACCACAACATCGTCGAGAAGGCGGGTTCCTGGTACAGCTACGCCGGCGACCGCATCGGCCAGGGCAAGGAGAATGTGCGCCAGTTCCTGAAGGACAATCCGGACATTGCCGCGACCATCGAGGCGCAGATCCGGGCCAAGGTGCTGGGCGGCGACGAACCGGTCGACAAAGAGGCGGCCGCCGAAAAGGCCTGAGGCCTATGGTGCGCCGCGCGCCGCTCGGTGGTCTGCCGCCGGGCGCTCCGCTTCCTGTTGTATGAGCGACCCCCGAGGACCGCGCCAGCGCGCGGTGGCCTGGCTCGGGCGCCGCGAGTACTCCGTGGCCGAGCTGGACCAGCGGCTGCGCCGTGCTGGCTATGACGACGCCGCCGTTGTCGATACGATGGGCTGGCTCCAAAAGCACGATCTGGTCAGCGACGCCCGCTACGCCGAGGCGGTGACCCGCAGCCGCGCCGGTAAAGGCTTCGGTCCGCGGTGGATCGAAAACCGGCTGCGCGGCAAGGGTCTGGCCGAGGCCGACATCCAACGAGCGCTGAATGCGGGTGGTCACGACTGGCGCGAGATCGCGCGGCGGGCCGGCCAAAAGCGCTTTGGGACCGCGCCGTGTAAGGATCTAAAGGAAAAGAGCCGCCGCTACCGTTTTCTGGTGCAGCGTGGGTTCTTTGGCGAGCAGATTGAGTATGCACTCGAAAACGACAATGAAAAGCAGTAGTGAAATCCGCCGCGCGTTCCTGGATTTTTTTGAGGCGCGCGGGCATCGGGTCGTGCCCTCGAGCCCGCTGGTGCCGGCCAACGATCCGTCATTGCTGTTCACCAACGCCGGCATGGTGCAGTTCAAGGACGTGTTCCTGGGC
>JBFGYD010000364.1:0-3443 GCA_041587615.1 Lysobacterales bacterium | reverse complement strand
GGGGTCGACTACGGCATCTACATCTACAGCCGCCTGGCGAGCTGTCTCAAGCAGGGCATGGCTCTGCGCGAGGCCTATTATCACGCGCTGAAGCAGACCGGCAAGCCGGTGATTTTTACGGCGTTTACGCTGGCCGTGGGCGTCGGAACTTGGATCTTCTCGGCGCTGCAGTTCCAGGCCGACATGGGCAAGCTGCTCGCGTTCATGTTCTTCCTGAACATGGTCGGCGCGGTGGTCCTGCTGCCGGCGCTGGCGCGGTGGCTGCTGCGCCCGCGCGAAAAAAGCTGACCGCCCCGGGGGCGCATCGGCGCTGATGTACGTGCCCCGGGCCTTTCGCGAGTCCTCCCGGGAGCGACTGTACGAGCTGATCGAGGCGCACAATTTCGGTCTGCTCATCAGCGCAGACGCCGCCGGACCAAGCGTCACGCACATACCGTTCTTGCTGCGCCGCAAACCGGACCGGCTGCTGACCCACGTCGCCCGCGCCAATCCCCACTGGCGCGCGCTGGAAATGGGCGCCGAGGCGCTGTGCGTGTTTCAGGGGCCGCATGCCTATATTTCCCCCGGCTGGTACCGTGACCAGAACACGGTGCCGACCTGGAACTACGCCGCGGTGCACGTGCGCGGGCGCACCCGGCTGATCGAGGCCGTAGCCGAACTCAGAGAGCTGGTCGAGTCCCTGACCCAACGCCATGAGGACCCAATCGACAGCGGATGGGACCGACGGCGAGCGGCAATCGAGTCCAATCTCGCCTATATCATTGGCATCGAGGTCGCAATCGACCGGATCGAGGGCGTGTTCAAGTTCAACCAGAACCTGTCCGCGGCCGACCGGCGCGGCGTCATCGAGGCCCTGTCCCGATCCGCCGACTCGACCGAGCGGGCAGTGGCCGAGTGGATGGCCGCTAATACGAAAGTTTAAGGCGACGATAGACGAACGCCATCAGCCAGGCCGGGCCGATCAACAGGAACTGCAAGTCGGTGAAAAATGAGGGTCGCTTGCCCTCGATCTGGTGGCCGATGAACTGGCCGATCCAGGCCACGACGAACACCGCGGCGGCGACCTGCCATAGCGGGATTCCGAGGTTCAAATCGAGCCAGTAGGTGACACCGATCACGATGAGGTTGAATAACAGCAGACCCAGGCCCAGGCGCGGCGACAGCGCGAAGTAATACACCTGGATCAGCACGAAAGCGATCAGGCCCCAGTTCAGCGGCAGCGGCGCGCGCTCGAAGAACTGAGGTGTCGGAGCCGCGCACAGGGCCGCGTAAACGCTCCAGTAAATCAGCGGCACGCAGATCCAGTGGATCGCTTTGTTGGACCGGTCCCGGTGACTCTCGCCATATTCGTCCAACCAGGTCTCGACACTTCGCATGGGCTTACTCCTCGCTCCCCCCAAAAAAGGGGCCAGGTTCATTTTTCCGTCTGTCGCAGCACAAAAAAGGGGCCAGGTTCATTTTTCCGTCTTTGTCTTTGGCGGCAGGGGCCGGGTTAGCTCGGTTAGCGACGAGAAAAATGAACCTGGCCCCTTTTTTAGGCTCAGGTTGAGCCGATTCGGAACCTGCCGTTCTGAGCGAGGATCATCGGTGGACGGCGATCTCGCCATCGACCAGGCGGCCGTAGGCATCGGCGTACTTTTGCCCGGTTCTGGCCACGATCTCGGCCGGAAGTTCGGGCGCCGGCGGCTGCTTGTCCCAGCCAACGCTCTCCAGGTAATCGCGTACGAACTGCTTGTCGAAGGACGGTGGACTGACGCCGGTGCGGTAGCGATCCGCGGGCCAGAAACGACTTGAATCCGGGGTCAGCAGCTCGTCCATTAACACCAGTTCTCCGGCATCGTCCAGGCCAAACTCGAACTTGGTGTCGGCGATGATGATGCCCCGAAAGCGCGCGTACTCGGCGGCCCAGCGATAGATCTCGATGCTGATCCGTCGCACCTTCTCCGCCAGCTCTCGTCCGACCCGATCAGCGAACTCGTCCAGCGTGATGTTCTCATCGTGCGTGCCGGCCGCCGCCTTGGTCGACGGCGTGAACAGCGGCTCGGGCAGGCGCGCGGCCTGCTCCATGTGCAGCGGCAGGCGCTGGCCGCAGATTTCGCCGCGGGATTGGTAGTCGGTCCAGCCAGAGCCGGCCAGGTAGCCGCGCACGATCGCCTCCACCGGCAGCGGCTTGAGTCGTCTGACCACGGCCGAGCGGGGCCTGAGCCGCTCGAGGTCAGGGTGCTTGCCCAGCACCGTGTCCAGCGGCAGGTCCAACAGGTGGTTGGCGATGATGTCTTCGGTTTTTTTGAACCAGAAATTTGAAATCCGGTTTAGCAGGATGCCCTTGCCAGGGATCGCGGTGGGCAGCACGACGTCAAACGCTGACAACCGGTCGCACGTGACGATCAGCAGGTCGTGTGGCCCGAGCGCGTAGACGTCCCTGACCTTGCCGCGATGGATCAGTTCGAGGTCTTCGATCTGAGACTGGAAAAGTGGATCGGTACGGTGCTCGCCCATCGAGGCTCCAACCAGCGGCCTGATTTCAATTCTACACGGGGCGGGACGCGACGGTACAATGAGCCGATATGCGCGTGTGGGGCAAAATCGTCGGCGGTACGATCGGCTTCATCGCCGGCGGCCCGTTTGGCGCGTTCGTGGGCGCCGCTCTTGGCCACGCCGTCGACGCCAACGCGGCGGCGCTGGGCTGGTTCGACCTGGCGGACGCTCAGAGAGCCTTCTTCGAGACCCTGTTTGCGGTGATGGGCCACCTGGCCCGGGCCGACGGGCGCGTTTCGGAGCGCGAGATCGGGGTCGCCGAGCAGGTCATGCGTCGGATGCGCCTGACTTCGGCGCGGCGTCGGGAGGCGATCCGGCGCTTCAACGAGGGCAAGCGCGCCGATTTCGACCTGGCCGCCGCGCTCGCCCGGCTGCGCTCGAGCTGTGGCGCTCAGCCGCAGCTTTTTCGACTGTTCGTCGAGCTGCAGCTCGAGACCGCGCTGGCCGACGGCGCACTGAAGCCGCAGGGACGGGCGGTGCTCGAGCAGATTTGCCTGCGGCTGGGGATTCCGGTGTGGGAGCTGGAGCGAATGCAGGCCGCGCGCGGCGCTGCCGGCGCGGGCCGAGGTCGGGCGCCCCGCGACGCGCTCCAGAGCGACCCCTATCAGGTGCTTGGAATCGACCGCGGCGCGGGGACCGGAGAGATCAAGCGTGCCTATCGCCGCCTGATCAGCCAGCACCATCCGGACAAACTGGTTTCGCGCGGCCTGCCGGCGGCGATGCTGGACTTGGCCAAGGAGAAAACCGCCGAAATCCGCGCTGCATACGAGCGCATTCGCACGGAAAGGGGGTTCCGCTGACCAGATCGCATATTGCACAAGTTGCGCTGAGCAACAACTCCATGCTTATGACGGCCTCAGAGGCTCATGTTGGCTTTGGGAGCAATCATGAAGCACACTTGGCGC
>JBFGYD010000363.1:0-3451 GCA_041587615.1 Lysobacterales bacterium | reverse complement strand
GCGATCTCGATCTCGGACTGCCCGACGGGACCGGGGACGAGGCCTATCTGGACTGCCTCGCCGCCCACCTGCCGCAGGCCGTCGCCCGGATCGCACCCGACGTCGCGTTCTACCTGGCCGGCGCGGATCCGTATCACGGCGACCGGCTGGGGCGCCTGGCGCTGACCAAGACCGGGCTGGCCCGCCGCGACCGTTTCGTGTTCGAAACCCTGCATGAGGCCGGCGTGCCGGTCGCGGTGACGATGGCCGGCGGTTACGCCGAGCGGATCGACGACATCGTCGACATCCACGAGCGCACCGTGGTCGAGGCTCTAAGCTGCCATCGGGCCTGGAACGCGCGAATCAGCGCCGCATCCGCTTGAGCAGGGTTCGGGGCCGCCACTGCTGTGGGCCCGAACCACGTCTAAACCTTCTTGCCACCTCCCCCGTCTGAATTAACATGGGTGCGGTGGCAAAGCTGCTCGACAATCGAGGTGCTGCCGACGCCGCCGAGCCCGGTGACGACCGCGAGTTCGTCAGCCGCGCGCAGAGCGGCGATCAGGCGGCCTTCGAGGTTCTTTACCGCCGTCACTCACCGCGCGTGCTGGGTCTGTGCTGGCGACTGGCCGGCGGGGACGAGCGGTTGGCGCACGAGCTGGTGCAAGACGCTTTCGTGCGGGCCTGGACCAAGCTCGGCTCGTTTCGGGGTGACGCGATGTTTTCGACCTGGCTGCATCGCCTGACGGTCAACGTCGCGCTGAGCGACCGCCGCCTGCGGCTGCGGCGGATGCAGCGGGAACGACCGCTGGACGCGATCGCGTTCGAGCCGCGGGTCCAAGCGGTCGCGGGCACTGACCGAGATCTGGAAGACGCGATCGCCAGTCTGCCGGAACGGGCCCGAACGGTGCTGGTGCTGCACGACGTGGAAGGCTACAAGCACAGCGAGATCGCCGAACTGGCGGGGATGGCGGAGGGCACCTCGAAGGCGCAGCTCCATCGGGCCCGCAAATTATTGAGAGAGTACTTGAGTCCATGACCGACGAAGATTTGAGCGAACGACGGCTGCTGGAGCGTCTCCGGGCGTTGCCCCGTGAACGGGTGCCGGAGGTCGACCTCTGGCCGTCGCTTCAAGCGCGGCTGAATCGCGGCGAGCGCCGCTCCCTCTGGTGGTCGCAGGCGGTTGCGGCGGCGCTGGTGGCAGGAGTGGGACTGGCGATCATGCGCATCGGCGGCGAGCAGGGGCCGGCGGCGAGCGCGATCGGCGGGCACGGGCCGGTTGGTTGGCAAATGACCGCCGCCGGTACCGAGCTGGAATACTCAGGCGTCCTGCGCGATATGCGGGGGCTCGGCCTGACGGAAACAATGCGCCTGCCCGCCGGAGCGCAGGCCGATTTCCACGCCAGTCTAGCGCTGGTCGACGAGGCCAGCCGGCAGGTACGCGCCGCGATCGAGAAGAATCCCGACGCCAACTACCTGACGAACATGCTGGCGTCGCTGCACCGCAAACGGCTCGGCGTCCTGCGAGACATGGCCCTGTCGTCGCTCGAGCGCGATCAGGCCGCTTAAGGAATCAATCGGAGAGCACAAGATGAGTTCGAGGTGTATGCCTTCGTCAAACATAGACGGCGCGAATCGGCACGCTTCATTGCCTGACGGCAAAACCGCAAGCCGCCTCTTCGCCGGCGCGATGAAGCCCTTTGGCTGGTTGGCGTTGGTAGGTGGCCTGCTGGTGGCCGGAACGGCGCTCGCGGGCGGAGATATCGAGGAACGTCGCCCGCTGGCGCGCGACGGGATCGTTGTGGTCAAGAACGTCAAGGGCGAAGTGATTGCCCGCGGCTGGGATCGCGACGAGGTGCAGATCACCGGCGAGCTGGGTGACGGGACCCGCGGGCTGGAGATCGAGGGCAGCGAGCGGCAGCTTCGCATCGAGGTCAAAAACCCGAGCCGCCATCGCGAGGTCGAGGAAACTACGCTCGAGATCCGGTTGCCGTCGAGCGCCTCGCTGGTCGTTGAAACCACCAGCGCCGACATCGAGGTCGAGGATCTGAGCGGCGAATTCGTCGAGCTGACGACCGTCAGTGGCGACGTCGAGGTCGGCGGGGGCGGCGTCAGGGTCCTCGCGCGCACCGTCAGCGGCGACATCGACCTGGACACGGTGGCGCAGCGCATCGAGCTGAATACCGTCAGCGGCGACGTCAATGCGCGAACCGGCGGCGAGGTGGCGGAATTGACCACCGTCTCGGGCGAGCTGGTCCTGCGCGCGGAAGCACTCCTGCGTGGGCATTTCGAGAGCGTTTCCGGGGACATGGAGATCGACATCGGGCTCAAGGAAAACGCTTCCATCACGGTGGCCAGCCTGAGCGGAGACATCGACCTGATCGTGCCCGAATCGATGTCGGCCACCTGCGAGGTGGAGAGCTTCAGCGGCTCGATCAAGAGCACCCGAGGTCGGGTCGTGTCGGCCAAATACGGTCCCAACAAGTCATTGCGGTTCGTCTCCGGCGACGGCTCCGGGCGCATTCAGGTGGAGAGCTTCAGCGGCGACGTTCGGGTCAGATCCTAGGGTCGAGCCCTCTTTTCACGACGCGGCCCGCCCTCAGTCGAATCGAAGACCCACCGTCGGACCGATAGGCTCGGGCCTGCTTCCTCTGATCGGAGACTTTATCCCCAGACCTCTCGGACCCGGTCGCTGACCGCGCCCTCGGCATCGTAGCTCACTTCGACAAATTCACCGCGCCCCCGGGCGCCCAGGGCCACCAAAGTGGAGCAGCGGGTGCCGTAGCTGGGGCTCGAGATGAAGGCCGGGGCCAGCAGGGTTTCTAGTTCGCGGCCGACACCGGTCTCGGGCAGGTCGCCCGGAGGCGCGCGCCGGTCCTGCAGGGCCGGCAACACGGCATCGAACCAGTCGGCCGCGGTCGAGGCCGGGTCCTGCGCGGCCAGGGTCGCCCGCAGCGACTGGACTTTCGGCCACGGGGTATCGAGCAGGTGGTTGCTCAGCGCGTGCACGCCGGGGCTGACGCGCTTCGGCTCAGCGGCTCGATTGCTGACCCACCACAGCTCGCGGCCGTCGTAGACTACGAGATTGAAGCCGCCGTATTCGGCCCCGCGCGCGAGCGCTCGGCCCGTGTACTCGGCCGCCCCAGCTCCGCCGGCCACGAACTCGACCGCCAGCTCTCCGCGCGAGCGTGAGCCGCTGCTCGGCGCCATTTCCCGGACGTTGGTCACCGCGGCCAGGCGACCCGCTCGGTTGACCGCGAGCCAGGTCCCGCCGGCAAGGCGATCCCGCCCGGCCAGAATCGGCGGTTGCGGCCACCAGCGGGCCGGGTCGGTCGGCCGCCGGTGATATTCGTCCCGGTTGGCCGCCAGCTTGAGCTGGGTGTCGGCTTCGGGGTCGAAGTTGAATCCGACTAAGCAGATAGGGAGTTCCCTCAAGGCTTCATTTTTTGCCTGGCGGCAAAAAAAGCCGCCATTC
>JBFGYD010000362.1:0-3456 GCA_041587615.1 Lysobacterales bacterium | reverse complement strand
TCCGAACTAACTCAAAAAACCACGGCGCGCCAGCGCCGAACTAGTCTCCGTTGCAGACGGAGACGACTAATCCTCACCCATAAAAAACGCCAGCAAGTGCAGCAGGCTCGAGAACAGGTTGTAAATCGCCACGTACAGCGTCACCGTCGCGAGGATGTAATTGGTCTCGCCGCCGTTGATGATCGCCTGGGTCTCCCACAGGATCAGGCCACACATCAGCAGCATGAACATCGCCGAGACCGCGAGCGCCAGCGCCGGGATCGAGAACACGTACGCGCCGATGCCGGCCAGGAACGCGACCAGGATGCCGACGGTCAGGAATTTGCCCATCGCGCTGAAGTCGCGCTTGCTGGTCAGCGCGAACCCCGACAATGCCAGGAAGATCACGCCGGTGCCGGCAAAAGCCATTACGACCAGTTCGGTTCCGTTTGAAAACGTCTGCGTGACCAGGTTGACGATCGGACCCAAAGTCAGGCCCATGAACCCGGTCAGCGCGAACACCGACACCAGCCCCCAGACGCTGTTGCGCAGCTTGTGGGTCAGGAACAGCAGCCCGAAGTAGCCGACCAGCGTGATCACCAGGCCCGGGTGGGGCAAGTTGAACACGACCGACAAAAACGCGGTGGCGGCGCTGAACAGAAGCGTCAGCGACAGCAAAGCGTAAGTGTTGCGGAGCACGCGGTTGGTGGTCAGGGCCGAGGGTCTGGCGGTGACGACCTGATAGCGTTGTTCCATTGAATCCTCCTGTTAGGCGGTTAAGCGTCGAAAGTTATTGGATCGAGATGGGGGCGATTGGTTTCATTTCCAGAGCGAGCCTACCCAAAGCAGCCGTCCGCGGCAACGATCGGAAGTCATCCCGAACAGCGGCGCGAGGGCGTTCGGACCCCATTGACCGCCGGGCCGGCGGTGGTAGAATCCGCGCCCGAAGTCGAGGGGTTCTCGACAGCGGTTCACCTTCAGCGTGAGTTGCATCCACAGGTCCCGCCGTCCGGCGGGTTCGGAGAAATCAGCGATGAACATGCGAGTTTGGCTCGCCGCGATTGCGGCGGGGCTTGGAGTGACGTTCGGTGCCGCCGCCACGGTGGCGCCGGTGGCGCCGGATACGCCGGCGACGCTCAACGTGGAGTACGAGTTCGTGTCGGCCGGCAACGACGGCAGCGCCGGCCTGGAATGGAATGTGCGCCGCACGGTGACGGTCGAGGCCGCGCTGGCCGCGCTGGCGCCGGCCGGACAAGCCGGTCTCAAGCCGGCCGGCGCTGAGCAGCAGCGCCAGGTCGCGGCTCAGCAGCAGCAGGCGGCCCGCGCCGCGGAGAACATGCAGCCGCTGATGCAGGACGCGATGGCAATTTACCAGCGCTGCGGCGAAGACGAGAGCTGCATCGAGCGCGAGGTCCAGCGGCTCGGTTTCGGGATGGAAATGACGCCGGAACTCGAATCGGCGCAACGCGACGTCGCCGCGCTGACCGCCGAGCAGCCCGCGCGCTATCAGGCCTGGGTCGCGAAAAAGGAGTCGCGCCGCTACGTGTTGAGCGAGGAGCGACTGCTGCGCGACGGCGACCCGATTTGCTACGACCGGCCCAACAAGACCTGCACGATCAAGAGCTCCGCCCAGGGCAGTGGCGAAATGCCGGGCGACGGCGACGGCGGGACTTCGAGCATCGAAGTTGACCTGGCCGGGAGCACGATGACGCTGCGCCTGCCGCCGATCTACGGCGCGCTGGCCGCGGTCGAGGTCGTCGCCTCCGACAAACCCGGTCGGGACAGCGGCACGAACCATGTGCTGCGGCGTTTCAGCGCCGACATCGAGACCTTCACGGTGCCGGTAGGCGATTCGCTGAGCCAACTGGCCGGAGAAAGGACAATCCCGGTTCGCGACGACGCGACCGGCCAGGCCGGAACCTTGACCGCCCGCTGGCGATTCGCGACGCGCTGACCCGGCCCGGGCCTGGGTCCCGGCACCGCCGCATCGCCGGCGGTGCCGGCTTCCGCTCTCAGCGCGCCCGACTGCAATCGAATTCAGCCCGGAGAGCGCCTGTTTTCTGCTAGCCTGGAACAACAGCCCAGACCGCAGAAATCATGTCAAAAAAAGTCTCTTACTTACTGATTTCACTATTTTTATTTCCGCTATTTTCGGCTGCGATCGACGGCAGCTACGCCGGTTCCTGGTGGAATCCGGAGCGCGCCGGGGAGGGGATTTTCTTCGAGATCATCGAGCAGGAGGCCGGTCCGTTCGTGGTGGCCTACTGGTTCACCTACGCCGACGACACCTCCGGCGGTCAGGCCTATCTGGTCGGGCAGGGCACCGCGGTGGACAACCGAGTGGTCCTCGAAACGGTCGTCACCCGCGGCGGGCGCTTCGGTCCCGAGTTCGGCGCCGGATCGGTCGAGTTCGAGCCCTGGGGCACACTGACCGCCGAATTCGGCTGCGAGTCGCTGACGCTGGACTTTGACGGCACGTCGACCGGCACGATCGACCTGGTGCGGTTCAAACCGCCGCCGCGCGGCGTGGCCGGAGACTGCGCGCCAGCCGCGACAGGCAAAGGCCCGGCTGCTGAGATCTCGCGCATTGACGCGGCCTACTACGGCGCGTGGTGGCTGCCCGCGCGGGCCGGGGAGGGCATCTTCCTGGAGATCTGGGAGGACGGCAACGGCATGCCCCAGGTGTTTGCCGCCTGGTTCACCTATGCGCCGGACGGCTCGGGAGAACAGGCCTGGGTCGTCGGCGAGGGGCCGCTGAACGGCAACCGCGCGGATCTGGCGGCGATCGTCACCAACGGGCCTCGGTTCGGGCCGGACTTCGACCCCGCTCAGGTCAGCTTTCAGTCCTGGGGGTATTTCAGCATTCAGTTTCCCGCCTGCGGCGAGCTGCAGATCACCTTCGACGCGCCCGGTTTCGGCCGCGGTACGCTGGCGCAGGAGCCGTTTCTGCTGCCGATTGCCGGGGCGCCCGCGTGCCGCGAGGACACGTTGGATTTTCGCTCCGAGGTGATCTATTTCGCTCTCACCGATCGCTTCCACAACGGCGATCCAACCAACGACGATCTCGACGGCAGCCGCTCTGGAGATCCCTGGGATCCGAACAATCCGCTCGGCTGGCACGGCGGCGATTTCGCCGGCATCGCCGAGAAGATCGAGGTGGGCTATTTCGCCGGGCTCGGGGTCACGACGCTATGGATCTCGCCGGTCGTGCGTCAGGTGCCTGCGGTCGGCGTCACCTCCGGTCCCAACACCGGTCGGCTGTTTCCCGGCTACCACGGCTACTGGGCCGACCGCTTCGAGGCCGTCGAGCCCCATTTCGGCACCGAGGCGGCGCTTCAGGACCTGGTGTCGGTGGCCCATCGGCACGGGCTCAAGCTGATCCTGGACACCGTGGTCAACCACGCCGGATACGACTCGTCGATGGCCCAGGACCTGCCGGATTGGTTCCGCACCGGCGGGGCCTGCGGGAACGACGAC
>JBFGYD010000361.1:0-3468 GCA_041587615.1 Lysobacterales bacterium | reverse complement strand
GGCCGCCGGGAGCGCCGAGCGGGTCGCGCTGGCGCGGGTCACCAATCTCGCGTGCACGCTGGAACGCCTCAAAGGGGCCGGGGTGTGGCTGGTGGGTGCCGACGGCCGCGCCCGCGAGACGCTCTACGACCTGAGCCTGAGCGGCCCGCTGGCGGTCGTGGTCGGGGGTGAGGGCGCCGGCCTCAGGCGCCTGACGGCCGAGCGCTGCGACTACCTGGCGCGGATCCCGATGGCGGGCCATGCGGAGAGCCTTAACGTGTCGGTGGCTGCGGGCATCATGCTGTTCGAGGCGCAGCGACAGCGGGCGCAAGCGCCGGCCAAAGCCAGCATCGTTTCAACGGGAAGCGACGATGGCTAGCCTGCATGTCTCACCACCGTTCGTCGCGAGACGGCTCAAGGGTGCGGCATGGGCGGCGTTCGCGACCGAGGAGCGCGCAGGCGTAGTTGACACTACGTAGAGCACTCCGACCGAGCGAACGTCGGTCAGGGCGCGCGATTGGGGCGTCGCAGCAGGAGGGTGGTGAAATATGCAGGCTAAGGGACGACTTTGGGGGGATCGCGGGTGCGGAGGGGCTCGAACTCCTCGCGTGCACGGTCCAGTGCCTCGAGCAGCGCCGCCAATACCTCGGGGTGTTCGCGGGCGACGCTGTAGCGCTCCGGTTCCGGGTCTTGCATGTCGAACAGCAGCCAGTAGGGCGAGTCGATCATTTCCATATTCTGGAACTGATCGAAGCCGGCGTAGTTGGTGCGGTAATAGGCGCGCAGCAGCAGCTTCCAGCGCGGGGTCCTGAGCGCGGCGACGTCTTCGTTGTTGAAGAAAACCAGCAGCTCGTGGGGTGATCGCCGCTCGCCCCGCAACAGTCCTCCGATGTCCCGGCCGTCCAGTACCAAATCCACCGGCAGCTCGGCCCCGACCATCTCGGCGACGGTCGGTAGGATATCGATGTTCATGCTGATCGCATCCGAGCTCACGCCGGCGGGAATGCGACCCGGCCAGCGAGCGATCAGCGGCGCGCGGTAGGCACCCTCCCAAGCGGTGCCCTTGCCTCCTCGGAGGGCGCTGTTGCTGCCCTCGAACCAGGCGCCGTTGTCGCTGGAAAAAAGCACCACGGTGTTGTCGTCGAGACCGAGTCGCTTGAGTGCGGCAATGATCTGACCCATTCCTGAGTCGATGGTCTCCACCACGTCACCGAACAAGCCGGCCTGCGAACGCCCGGCAAACTCGGCCGAGGCGTGCAGCGGGATGTGCGGCGCGGTGTGGGCCAGGAAGATGAAAAACGGCCGATTCCGATGGTGCTCGACGAAACTCACCGTCGCCGCGACGAAGCGCTCGGTCAGGGTGGCCTGCGTCACCGGTTCCTCGATCTTGCGCTCACCCCGATACAGCGCCAACGGCGCCATGTCGTTGCTGTACGGCACGCCGTAGAAGTAGTGAAAGCCGTGGCGGGTCGGCCAGTGGTCCGGCGTGTGCCCGAGGTGCCACTTGCCGATCGCCGCCGTGTGGTAGCCCCTCGCCTGGAGGATCTCGCCGAGCGTGGTTTCCGCCTCCGGCAACCCATGCGTGTCGCCGGGCTCGATGACGTTGTAAGCCAGGCCGCTACGGATCGGGTAGCGGCCGGTCAACAGTCCCGCCCGCGACGGCGTGCAAACGTTGGCGCTGGAATAGAACTGATCCAGCCGCACCCCCTCGGCCGCCATTCGGTCCAGGTTCGGCGTCTTGATCCGGCTGGCGCCATAGGGCCCGATGTCGCCTATCCCTAAATCGTCGGCCAGCACCAGGATGACGTTGGGCGAGGTCGGGGCCTCGGCGCAGACTGCTCCTGCTATTGCCAGCAGGATCAAGGCGACAGCGCGGCGACAATCCATCGGTTCAGAGATTGGCCAGAAAAACGAACGCAATCGCGGCCGGCACGACCAGCCGAACCAGCAGCCGCCAGAACCGGTAGATCCAGCCATCGGAAATATCCAGTTCGTCGACGCTGGCCTTCTTCGCCAAGCCCCAGCCGGCGAGCACGGCGATGAGCACGCCGCCCAGGGGCATCATGAAATTCGACACGACGTAATCCAGCGAGGCGAAAATGGTCTTCGTTTCAAAGGCCGGGATGAAGCCCAGCGGATAGAACTCGGCCAGATCGCTGAACGAGAACACCGTGCCCAGGCCGACCAGCCACAGCAGGCCGGTCACGATGGCGGTGATCTTGCGGCGCGACAGGCCGCTGTAGTCTTCTATGGATGCGACCACCGTTTCCAAAATGGTGATCGCCGAGGTCAACGCGGCCAGCGCCATCAGCACGAAAAACATCGGACCGAAGACGAGGCCGCCGGGCATCTGGCCGAACGCGACCGGCAGCGTGGCGAAGATCAGTCCCGGGCCCTCCGCCGGCGACAGGTTGTGGGCAAAGACGATCGGGAAAATCGCCAGGCCGGCCATCAGCGCGACGCCGCCGTCGGCCAGTGCGACGATCAGGCTGGCTTTGAGGATCGAAGATTTTCGGTCCATGTAGGCGCCGATGGTCAGCAGGACGCCAAGCCCGATTCCCAGCGAGAAAAAAGCCTGGCCCACCGCGAGCAGGACCGTCTGCGTGTTCAGCCTCGAAAAATCGGGAACGAACAGAAACGCCGCGCCGGCGGCGAAGTCACCGGCGAAGACCGCATAGATCAGCAGCAGCACCAGGATCAACAGCAGGGCCGGCGTCAGATAGCGCAACACCCGTTCCAGTCCGTCCTTGACGCCGGCGGCGACGGTAAGGCCGGTGAGCGCCAGAAAGATCAGTTGCGAGACGATCATGCGGCCGGGACTCGCCATCAGGTCGTCCAGACCCGCTCCCGACTGCTCCGCCGTCATGCCGGCAAAGCCGACCATCAGCGATTGGTAAAAATAGTCGATCGTCCAGCCGGCGATGACGCAGTAAAAGCTGAGCGCGATAAATGCGCCGAGCGCCGCCATCACGCCGTAGTAGCGCCACCAGCGACCGATGCCCTCGCGCTGTGCCAGGTTCTCCATGGTCTTGACGACGCTGGCGCCGCCGCGCCGGCCGACCAGAATCTCGGCGATCAGCGCCGGTAACGCAACGAAGGCAATCGCCAGCACGTACACCAGCACGAACGCGCCGCCCCCGTTCTCTCCCGCGACATAGGTAAATTTCCAGACGTTGGAGATCCCCACCGCACTGCCGATCGCAGCGGCCAGGAACATCAGGTTGGACGACCACTTGCGCGCGCCGGCGGCTGGCGGTTGGGGGGTCACTGAACGCCGTCTACGTCATGCAGGTTCATTTTGATGATGCCGCCGTGGATGCCATCAACATCACGCTCCAGGTCGTACATGTCGCCGGGCGGCACGTTCTGCCGTTCGAGCTGAGCGGCAATGCGGGCACGATCCTCGTCGTCGAGTTCCAAGCGCGCCAGGGACGCGTTTTGCTTGGCGCGCGAGGCGCTGCCCGTGCCCAGAATGATGCCGGCAACCGT
>JBFGYD010000360.1:0-3485 GCA_041587615.1 Lysobacterales bacterium | reverse complement strand
TCTCCTCGGCAGTTGGGGCCTCCGGCGCAATCCAGGCCTTGACTTCGGTGACGGCACACCCGAACCGCTGAGCCAGGTTGCGGTCATCGGGGACGTTGGCTGCGGCTAAGCAGGATCGGGCGCGCTCGATGGCCTGATGCGAAATCAGGCCGGGCTCGGCTTCAGTGACGGTGAGGTCCGGGTCACGGTAGAAACGATCACCGTTCTGACCAGTTTCCGTGTCGGGTTTGCCGGGAGATAGGCCGCCGCAGGCGGCAAATTCCGACAGCTGGGGCGCACGCATCCCGATTGAATAGGTGATGCACGCGTCCGTGGCGATGCCCCAGTGAGCAATGCCAGGGGGCAGATAAAGCACGTCCGCATTGCTCGCGGTAACAGGATGGTGGTCAATGAACGGCTCGAGCAGGGAAAGCCCGCCCGAGTCGACGCTCATCAACTTCGCGTTGCTCGGCGCAATACGCCACTCACGCCGACCGGTACCCTGGCACAAGAACACGTCGTAGCTGTCGCGATGTGGGCCGACGCCGCCGCCGGGGGCCGCACAGCTCACCATCAAATCGTCGATCCGCCAGTCGGGAATGAATGACGCCTCCAGCAAATAGCGTCGCAGTTCGGGCAGGTGCTTTTCCACGTCCTGTACCAAAAGGGTCCAGTTTTCTGACGGCAAGCCGCCAAGCGAGTCGTCGTCGAAGGGACCGTGTTCCACCCGATATCGGCTCCGGTTGCCCCTTTGCTCGGTGAAAACCAGCCGGGACTCGACATCGTCCAGCGTGGCGAGCCAGGCCAGCTCGTCGGCACTCAGGGTTGGCATATCGCCGGCCAAGGCTTGCGGCATGAAAAGCGGGGCTTTCTGCCAGTACCGATCGAGGAAGCGCTGCGCCGATAGTGATTGCGGGAACTGGAACACGAAGCCGATTATGCGGTCAGGGCGATTTTTGCCACAAGCGCCTCAACTAGAGACCGAGACGATCGGGGACCGGCTCGAGTTCGGGCAGGATGTAGCGGTTGAATTCGTCTTCGTAGACGAGCTTCTTGGAGTCTCGGATCAGGTCGACGTAAAGGCGCCCGTCGAGGTGGTCGAACTCGTGCTGGAACACGGTCGCCAGAAAGCCCTCCAGCTCCATCCCGAAGTCCGTGCCGTCGAGCCGGCGGGCGCGCACGGCGACCCGCCGCGGGCGCTCGACGTAGCCGCGCAGGCCGGGCACCGACAGGCAGCCCTCCCAGCAACCCTTCGGAGTCGGATCGAGCACCTCGATCTCGGGGTTGGCAAACACGGTCAGCGGCAGCGCCGGAATCTCGCCGTAGCGGCTCGGTCCGCCGTCGATCTCGATGATCGCCAGGCGCACCGGCTGGTCGATCTGGGGCGCCGCGAGGCCGATGCCGCCGGCCGCGTGCAGCGTGTCGACCATGTCCTTGACCAGGGTCTCGACCGCCGCGCTGGCGAGCTCGTCGGCGGTCAACGGCCGCGCTACGCGGCGCAGCGTTGGGTGCCCCATTCGGATGATTTCGCGTATCGCCATGTTCCGCCCGCTCGCTTCTCTACGCCGCAATATCGAGCGAACCGGGTCTTTGGTCAAGCAATGGCCCCAGATGCTACGGAAAGCCGTTATTGCCCGGTCGAAGGACTTGTAGCAAGCTCTCAAGATGGTTCATTCGCTGGTCAACAACGCCGTGGTCAGGGTGCTGCCGCTGGTACCCAAGCCGATCGTGTGGCGCTTTTCCCGGCGCTACATCGCGGGCACCTCGCTGGATTCCGCGCTGGACGAGGTCGAGCGGCTCAACGCCGGCGGCATCAGCGCCACCGTCGACGTGCTCGGCGAGAACAGCCGCGGCGCCGACCAGGTCGCGCAGGCTCGCGATCTGTATCTACAGGCCATCGAGGATATCGCCGCGCGGGGGCTGGATGCCGGAATCTCGGTCAAGCTGTCGGAAATGGGGCTGCGTTTCGATCGGGAAGGGTGTCAGCGCGTAATCGACCGGCTGGCGGCGGCGGCCGAGGCCGGCGGGCTGTTCCTGAGCATCGACATGGAGGATTCCTCGATCACCCAGGCGACGCTCGACGTCTACCGCGCGGTTCGCCAACGCCACCATGCGGTGGGCGCGGTGATCCAGGCCTACCTCCGGCGCAGCGAGCAAGACGTCGCCGCGCTGCTGGCCGAGGGCGTCGCCCACGTCCGGCTGTGCAAGGGCATTTACCGGGAACCGCCGGGCCTGGCGTTTCAGGAGCCGGAGGAAATCAATGATTCGTTCCGCGCGCTGCTGGAACAACTCGTCAACGGCGGCGCCGAACACGTGGCCATCGCGACCCACGACCCGGCCCTGGTCGCCCATGCCGAAGCGCTGCTGAAAGAACGCAACATCCCCCGCGAGCGCTACGAATTCCAGATGCTGCTGGGCGTCGCCGAGGGAATGCGCGCGCGCCTGGTGGCCGCCGGCCACCCGCTGCGGGTCTACGTTCCGTTCGGCGA
Organism: Lysobacterales bacterium; assembly: GCA_041587615.1. Taxonomy (GTDB): domain Bacteria; phylum Pseudomonadota; class Gammaproteobacteria; order Xanthomonadales; family SZUA-38; genus JBFGYD01. Next base: position 1,017 of record JBFGYD010000360.1, on the reverse strand, counting down.
GTCGTGGCTGGCCTACTCGCTGCGCCGGCTGAAGGAAAACCCGCAGATCGCCGGCCATATCATCCAAAACCTATTTAACAGGCGCTAGCCAGCGGGTCTCCTGCGCCGGCTGCCGCCGACGCAGGAATTGGTGGGAATTCATGCATTGCCGCCCAGCCGCGCTTGCCGTTGGGGTTTCCGATCGCCGCCAAGGCCGCGATCGCAGGGGGGTAACAGTTTGCGCTTTATTCGCTTGCGTTGACCGTAGTTGCCGCGCGCCCCCGCACAAGGCCGAGAGCCCCAACGCAACCCCGAAATCCTTCTAATCACCCGCCGATGCAAATCGGCGGGTGTGGTAAGAGGTATTGCCGAACAGCGCTTCGATCACGGTCAGGCGCTTGAAGTAATGGCCGACGTCCAGCTCCTCGCTCATGCCCATCCCACCGTGGAGTTGAACCGCTTCCTGGCCGATCAGGCGGGCCGCGCGGCCGATCCGGCTCTTGGCAGCCGACACCGCGCGCTCGGCCCGGTTCGCGTCATCGTCCAGCCTCATCGCCGCCATCAGCAGAATCGAGCGGGCCTGCTGGAGTTCGATGAACATGTCCGCCATCCGATGCTGCAGCGCCTGGAAGCTGCCGATCGGAACGCCGAACTGTTTGCGCGCCTTGGAATATTCGACCGTCTTGTCGACCAGCACCGCCATGATCCCGACCGCCTCGGCGCAGGCCGCCAGCGTGGCCCAACCGATCGCCGTCCGGATCGCGGGCAACGCCTCTCCCTCAGGCCCGAGCCGGTCAGCGGCCGGAACCTGGACGGCGTCGAATTCGATCTCGGCGGCGCGCTGGCCGTCGACCGTGGGGTAGGGGCGGGTGACCACGCCGTCGGCGGCGGGATCGAGCAGCAGCAGGCTGATGCCGTTCTCGCCGTCCACTTCGCCGTCGGTGCGCACCGCGACGAGCAGCCGGTCGGCGTGGGGGGCGTTGAGCACCACCGCCTTGTGGCCGCTGACGGTGTAGCCGTCGCCGGCGCGCTCGGCCC
>JBFGYD010000359.1:0-3491 GCA_041587615.1 Lysobacterales bacterium | reverse complement strand
GGGCGCGGCCAATTTCCGTTTTTTCTCCGAACTGGCGCGCCACGCCGGCGACGAGTGCTTTCAGACCGACTCGAGCGACGGCTCTAGCGCGCTGAACTACACCGTGCGCAAGCCGCTGGGTGTGGTCGCGGTGATCTGTCCGTGGAACCTGCCGCTGCTGTTGTTGAGTTGGAAGGTGGCGCCGGCGCTGGCGGCCGGCAACGCGGTCGTGGCCAAGCCTTCCGAGGAGACGCCAGCGAGCGCGGCCCTGCTGGCAGAGGTGTGCGCGCAAGCCGGTCTGCCTCCCGGTGCGTTCAACCTGGTCCACGGCACAGGCCCGGGTGCCGCCGGGGAATTCCTGAGTGCTCATCCCGGGGTCGATGCGCTGACCTTCACCGGAGAGACCGCGACCGGCGCCGCGATCATGCGCGCGGCGGCCGCGACCCTGAAGCCGCTGTCGTTCGAACTCGGCGGCAAGAATGCGGCGCTGGTGTTCGCCGACGCCGACATCGATGCCGCCGTCGACGGAACCGTTCGCTCGGCGTTCTCGAACTGTGGCCAGGTGTGTCTGAGCTCCGAGCGGGTTTACGTCGAGCGCCCGCTGTTCGACCGGTTCGTGGCCGCGCTGGCCGCCCGCGCCGAGGCGCTGCGTATCGGCTGGCCGGACGATCCCGCAACCGAGCTGGGGCCGCTGATTTCCGCCGCCCACCGAGACAAGGTGCTAGGTTATTACGCGCTGGCGCGCGAGGAGGGCGCCACCGTGATCACCGGCGGCGGGGTTCCGGAGTTCGGCGACGAGCGCGACCGGGGCTGTTACGTGCAGCCGACGATCCTGACGGGACTGTCGCAGCGCGCGCGCTGCATGCGCGAGGAGATTTTCGGACCGGTGTGCCACGTGGCGCCGTTCGACACCGACGCCGAGGCAATTCGGCTGGCCAACGACAGCGACTACGGTCTGGCGGCAGCGGTGTGGACGCGCGACTTGACCCGCGCTCACCGGGTTGCACGGTCGCTGGCCGCGGGCCTGGTTTGGGTCAATACCTGGTACCTGCGTGATCTGCGGACGCCGTTCGGCGGGGTCCGGCTGTCCGGGATCGGGCGCGAGGGCGGACTGCACTCGCTTCGGTTCTATTCGCAGCCGACCAACATCTGCATCAAGCTATGAGCCCGGATAACGGGGCCATGATGGAGTGGGAGCGGGACGGCTACCGGATCTCGACCGACAAGTCCGAGCTGAGCCTCGAGCTTATCCACAACTTTCTGCGCGGCGCCTACTGGTCCCGGGGCATCTCGCGCGAGCGGGTCGAACAATCGATCGCTCACTCGGCGTGCTACGGTCTGTTTGCCGGGAACGATCAAATTGGTTTTGCGCGACTGATCACGGACGAGGCCACGTTCGCCTACCTGTCGGACGTGTTCGTGCTCGAGGCCCATCGCGGAAAGGGCCTCGGCAGATGGCTGATGTCGGTGGTCATGCAGCGCCCGTCGCTGGGCGGCATTCGACGCATTATGCTGGCCACCGCCGACGCCCATGCCCTGTATGCCGGATTCGGTTTCAGTGCGCTCGAGAATCCGGGCCTGTTCATGGAAATTCGCCGGGCTTCCGTTCGGGCGGACTAGTCGCCAGACCATCAGTTACCACGACTCGGCGGAATCGCGATCGAGATGGCCATCGATCTGTCCGATGTTGCATACTTGAGTCTGTTTTCACTCGGCTCGCAAAGGACCGCAATTCATGGCAATCAGAGCATCCGGCCGCAACGTTTCCAGCTTCACGCGCCGCGCGATGGCGGTCATCATGGCCGGCGGCCGCGGCGCCCGCCTGCGCGAGTTGACCGCGACCCGGGCCAAGCCGGCGACTCCGTTCGGCGGCAAATTCCGGATCATCGATTTCCCGCTATCGAATTGCGTCAACTCCGGCATCCGCCAGATCCTCGTCATGACCCAGTACAAGGCCCATTCGCTGATCCAGCACGTGCAGAAGGGCTGGGGCTACCTGCGCGGCGAGCTGGGGGAGTTCGTGCACATCGTGCCGGCGCAGCAGCAGATCGGCGAGCTGTGGTATCGCGGCACCGCCGACTGCGTGTATCAGAACCTGGACATCATCCGGCGTGCCGGACCCGAGCACGTCGTGATCCTGGCCGGAGATCACATCTACAAGATGGACTACGGTCCGATGATCGCCTACCACGCGCAAAACCAGGCCGACATCACCGTCGGCGTGATCGAAGTGCCGCTGGCGCAGGCCCGTGGCTTCGGGGTCATGACCGTGGACGAGGACGATCGTATCATTCGCTTTGCCGAGAAGCCGAGCGACCCCGAGCCGGTCCCGGACCGACCGGACCAGGCGCTGGCGTCGATGGGTATCTACGTGTTCGGCAGCGATTTCCTGGCCGAGGCCCTGGCCGCCGAGGCCGAGCGGCCCGAGACCGATTTCGATTTCGGCAAGAACATCATCCCCGGCAACATCGAAAAGCGGCGGGTGTTCGCCTATCCGTTCCAGGACGTTGAAACCCGCGCCCAGAAATACTGGCGCGACGTCGGGACCGTGGATGCGTTCTTCGAGGCCAACCTGGAGCTGGTCGCAATCAAGCCCGAACTGAACCTGTACGACGCCGACTGGCCGATCTGGACCTACCAGGAGCAGCTTCCGCCGGCCAAGTTCGTGCTCGACCACGGCGAGCATCAGGGGCGGGCGATCAACTCGATGGTGTCCGGCGGCTGTATCGTGTCCGGCGCCCTGGTGCGCCAATCGCTGCTGTTTTCCAACGTCCGCGTGCACGAGGGCTCGCAGCTCAAAGACACTGTGGTGCTGCCCGGCGCCTGGATCGGCCGCAACTGCCGCATCACGCGCGCGATTATCGACGAGGGCTGCCGGATCCCCGACGACACCGTGATCGGCGAGGACGCCGAAGCGGACGCCAAGCGCTTCCATCGCACCGACGGCGGGGTCTCGCTAGTGTGCCAGAGCATGCTGCGCCCAAGCAGTGGAGATATCAGAGGTCTGCCAACAAAAGAATAGCTACTTTCCACCCGGCGAACGGTGCGGAAATCAAGCTAAGCGGAGCGTTGGTTCGCCTTTTTTTTCCGCCAGAACCCACGAAGGATTAACGGAGACGGGCGATCGCCTTGCTTGCCAGATCGACGATCTGCGCTCTGTTCGAGCCTCGCACACGCAGCGTGATGAGGACGTCGCCGTCCGTCTGGACTTGAATCATCGCGGCGTCTTCGTGGTAGTGACCGAAGCGCCCGATGTCAATCCGCTCACCCTCCGTATTTGGATCGCCGAAATCATTCTCGATCATGCCCGAGCGGTACTCGTCCCAGGAACCGAAATTCTGTTGGGACAATCCGATGTACACGATGGGCAAGGGCGACCCCGGGTCGAGCCACTGGCAGGAGTCGATACCCGCGTTCGGGCGTTCCGCATCGCCCGGCGCCACTCCCGTCGTGGCCTCGATTTCCGCCGTCGTGAGGAGTGTACACGCGCTCGCCGTCGCGGCCGAGGGGCG
>JBFGYD010000358.1:0-3499 GCA_041587615.1 Lysobacterales bacterium | reverse complement strand
TGCTGGCCGGCGGCTACGGCCGAACGTTCGAGCGCCTGGGCATCCAATCCGGCGGCTTCTGGAGCCAGCTCGGGCCGTCCATCGGCGTGACCGTGGTCGCTATCGGAATCGCGTTCTGGCTTGTTCGGAAACCGCTGCTCAATGCATGGATCTGGCGCGGGGTGCATGCGCTTCTGAGCGCTCTTTCGCTGGCTGCCCTGGCTTTTGCCGCATACCTGGCGGCGATAGAGCTGTACGTTCCGGCGGCAGTGATTGGTGTGCTGGCGGCAGCGCTGGTGCCGGCAATGCTGGCGATGTTCCGCTACGCCTACCGATCGCCGGAGATCTGGGGCCACCCGCAAGCCTAAGTGCAAAGGGTGGCGCACCGAGGACAGCTGTGGACCGAGAACACCCACAATTAGAATGGACCGAGGATGCTAGACTCTTGAGCAATCGGTGGTGAAAAGGCCTTTTATGGGCACTGTCCTGCCCCCACGCGGCCGAGGCCGATCATGAGATCCTGGTACTTTGGCTTTGTACTCCTCCTGGCGGTTGGGCCGGTTCCGGGCCATGCGGAAGTGCTTGAGTCGGTTTTGTCGCTGGGCGACATTCGGCCTCCGATCGGACTCAAGATCGGCGGCATCGCGGCCGGCGATCTGCTCGGGACCGCGGTGGCCGCCGACGGCGATTTCAACGGGGACGGCTGGTTCGACCTGGCGGTCAGTGCGCCGGGGGTCGACGTGGGCGGCGCGCAGGGACTGGTCAACGCTGGCGAGGTCTACGTGCTGTTCGGCGGGCGCGGGGCGCTGGCAGAGGGTTTCGACCTCGACGAGCTGCGGCCCGCCAACGGGGGCGATGGACGCCGTGGCTTCATTCTCCAGGGCCGGCACGCCGAAGAGTTCATGGGTTCGGCCATCGATTTCGTTGGCGACGTCAACGGCGACGGGCGGGACGATCTGCTGATCGGCTCAGAGAGGCTGATCCTGGACATCGGTGGCGGCGGAGCCTACCTCATTTTCGGCCGCCCGGACAGCGATCCGATGCCGCCGGAGTTCCCGCTCTCGACCTTGATCGACGCAGACGACCAGGCCATGAACTCGGGCTTCGGGGTGATCTTCCGCAGCGCTCAGCTCCGTGGCCTCGCCGGGCACGACGTCGCCGGCGTCGGCGACATCAACGGTGACGGGGTCGCCGATTTCGTGATCGGCAACGATTTTCCGGGTCCCTTCCCGCCCGACAGCATCCCGGGCGGTGCCGGCGAAAATCCCAGCGCGACATACGTCGTTTATGGGCGGCGTGCCGGCTTTGCCTGGCCAGCGAGTTTGAATCTGGTTTTCGTGGGGCTGAGCAACGGCGACGGGTCCCAGGGATTCACCCTGCTCTCCAATCAGCCGGGCAACCACCTGGGATCGGCCGTGGCATCGCCGGGCGATTTTACTGGCGACGGCATCGCCGATTTGGTGCTGGGGTCCCCGTTCGATGACACCGAGGAGGACAACGGCGGCGGCGCGATCGTGGTCGCTGGCCGTGTCTCCGGACCCGGCGTGGGTTTCGACCGCGGCCTGGATTTGCGCAATGCGGTCGACCGCGAGCAGGTCAATATGTTGACCGGCCCTACCACCGAAGAGCTTCTCGGAGAGAGGGTCGCGGGCATCGGCGACATCAACGACGACACGCACCCCGACCTTGCGATCGGCACCACGTTCGGCGGCCTCGACGGCGCCCGTTCGGGGGCGATCTACGTCCTGTTCGGTCAGGGCGCCCGCGATCCACTGCCCACCCGCTCGTCGCTCGGACGACTGCTCCCCGAGAATGGCGGCGACGGCTCGGCCGGATTCGTATTGAGCGGTGCCGTCGGCGATCAACTGGGCAGCGCGATCAGTCCGCTGGGCGACGTCAGCGGGGACGGCGTGGACGACTTCATCGTCGGGGCCAAGACGCTGGCCCTGAGCGGTACCGACTCTGGTGGCGCTTACGTGATATTCGGGCGCCCGGCGGGCACGCCGTTTCCGGCGCGCGTGGAGACCAGATCGATCACCGATGGCGACGGTTCGCTCGGCTTCGCACTGACCGGCGAGTCTCACTCCGATCTGGTGGGCGAGGCGTTTGCCAAAGGCTGGGACGTCAACGGCGACGGCGGCCACGACGTGGTCGTCGGAACTCGCTTCGCCGACGTCGCCGGCAGCAATGACGGCCGCCTGTATGTGCTCTACGGCGCCGGCAATGGCGCGCGTCGCCTTCACGGCCGCACGACCCGCGCCTGGTTCGATCCCGCGCGCGCCGGCGAGGGGATTCTGACCGAGGTCGGCACGCTCGACGGCCAACCGGCGCTGTTCGCGACGTGGTACACCTATCAGGACGGCGAGCAGCTCTGGCTGGCGGCGGGGCCGTTGCGATTCACCCCGGGGACGGCCCGGCTGAGCACCGAGCTGGTCGTCACCGGTGGCGGGGAATTCGGTGCCGCCTTCGATCCAGGCCAGATTAGCTTTCAGACCTGGGGCAGCGTCGAGGTGGAAATTTTCGGCTGCGACCGCCTGGCGTGGCGCTATCAGCAGGCCGACGGCGGGACCGCGGGGGAGCTGTCCTTTGTTCCGCTTCTCCCGCGGCTGCTGGATTTGCCGGTGTGTACAGGGTCGCAGAAATCGCTCAGCTTCGGCACCGTGCTGGGGCGCGAACTCAGCGGCGCCTGGTGGAACCCGCAGCGCGGCGGGGAAGGCATCGTGATCGACATCGAAGACCGCGGGCCTCAGCCGACCGCGTTCTTGAGCTGGTTCACCTACGCCGGCGGCGCGCAACGCTGGCTGGTTGGCAGCGCCGGAATCGACCCCGCCAAACTCGAGCTGGAGGACATTCCGCTGACCGTCACCCGTGGCCCGCAATTCGGCGCCGCCTTTGATCCGGCGGCTGTTGATGCGCAACCCTGGGGCAGCGCTGGTCTGCGGTTCGAGAGCTGCGACCGCGCGGTGCTGACTTATGCCGGGCGGTTTCCCGATGGAGAGGAGCATAGCGGCAGTATTGAGCTGGTGCGGTTCACTAACGGCCTTTACGATCTTCCCTGCGTCGACCGCTAGCCGATATGCATCCGGCGTCGTCTATTTACTGAGTGAGTTCACTCGCTGCGTTCGCGCTCGTCGAGCCCTTTCGTCGTGGTAGCGTCTTGCAGTCCAGCCTCAACCGGGTCATTCGCTCGGTTGGTCCCACAGACATGGTCTTGCGGACTGGTGCACACCAGCGGACCCGATTGCGAGATCCGGCTGTCGAGCGACCAGCCGTCGGCCCCAAGCACGAAGACGTAGATCACCCAAGGGCCGCAGACTTCTTCCGCGTAGCTCAGCCTGACCCCGTACCGCGGATCACTGAGCAGCCGGGCCACGTCCACGAACCGCTCATTGGATACGAATTCGACATCGAAGAGGAAGCCGGACTGCTCGACCGGCACCTGGGCGATCATCCGTTGGAGTTCGCTTTCACCGATCTCCTCCGGGACACCCAGGCCGGGGCAGATTTCCGCGGCGCAAAG
>JBFGYD010000357.1:0-3514 GCA_041587615.1 Lysobacterales bacterium | reverse complement strand
GGGTAGCGCCGAGCGCTTTGAGAATTCCGATTTCGCGGGTCCGCTCGGTCACCGACACCAGCATGATGTTCATGATGCCGATCCCGCCGACCAGCAGCGAGATGCCGACGATGCCGCCCGACACCGCGGTGATCGTGTTGACGATGGTGTTGAACGACGCGGTCAGTTGCTCGGCGGTCTGGACCCGAAAGTCGTCGTCCTCGCCGGTGCGCAGATCGTGCTGCTGGCGCAGTACCCGCCTGATCCGCGCCTTGATTTCGTCCATCCGGTTGACGTCGTCGACCAGCATCTGGATTTGGATGTCGTACTCAGCCGTGCCGCCGATGACCCGCTTCATCGTATTGAACGGCATCAGGATGTAGTCGTCCTGGGACAGGCCGAGGATTTCGCCGCGCTCCTCCATGATCCCGATCACGCGGCACCACTCGCCGCCGATGCGGATGAACTCGCCGACTACGTCGTCGGGCATTTCCAGGTTCTCGACCACGTCGGTCCCGAGCAGACACACCATCCGGCGGCGCGCGTCGTCATCGCGGGTGAAGTAGCGGCCCCGCTGCGGAAAGAGCCCCTGCACGTCGATCCAATTGGCGCCGACCCCGTACACCGGCGTGAACGCGGACTGGGAGCGATAGCCGATCGCGCTGGCGCGGTTGCGCTGGTCATACAGCACCGGCGACAGGTGCGACACGCCCTCGATCCGATGCTCGATCGCCCCGAGATCGTCCTCGGTCAGGCGCGCCAGCCGGCCCTGCAGGGCCTTCTTGAACGGCGTGTAGGAGCGCACCGTGATCGAGTTCGAGCCGAGACCCTGAAACTGGGCATTGACCGTGTGCGAAAGCCCCTGGACGATCGACACCACGGCGATGACGCTGGCCACGCCGATGATGATCCCCAGCGCGGTCAGGAAACTGCGGAAGCTGTGCGCCCTGATCGCGGCCAGCGCGGCTGAAATCGACTCCCAGATCATGCAACCCCCGCCTTCGCCCGGGCCACGTCTTCGGCCACCCGCCCGTCGACCAGCTTGACGGTGCGCGCGCAGTGAGCGGCGATGTCCGGCTCGTGGGTCACGACGATGATCGTCTGACCCTGGTCGTGGAGCTCATCGAACAGCGCGATGATCTCGCGCGCGGTCGCCGAGTCGAGGTTGCCGGTCGGCTCGTCGGCCAGCAGGATCGCCGGGCGGCCGACCAGCGCGCGGGCCACCGCGACCCGCTGGCGCTGGCCGCCCGAGAGCTGGTTCGGCAGGCTGTCCAGCCGGTCGCCCAGACCGACGTGATCGAGCGCCTCGGCCGCGCGCCGGCGGCGCTCGGCCAGCGGGATCCGACGGTAGACGAGCGGCTGCATCACGTTTTTCAGCGCGCTGGCCCGCGGCAGCAGATTGAAGGTCTGAAAAATGAACCCGATCTCCCGGTTGCGCACCCGAGCCAGCTCGGTGTCGTCCATGTCGCTGGCGTCCTGACCGTTCAGAAAATAGCGGCCCTCGGTCGGCCGATCGAGGCAGCCGATGATGTTCATCAGCGTGGACTTGCCGGAGCCCGACGGGCCGGTGATCGCGACGTATTCGTTGGCTTCGATGCGCAGGTCGAGTCCGTCCAGTGCGTGCAGTTCGTGCTCGCCCAGGACATAGGTGCGGCGGATCGCTTCGAGGACGATGAGCGACTCCATCAGGACACTAGGTTTCGTCCGCTTCGTCGTCGCCGCCCTCGACGATCTTGACCCGGTCGCCGTCGCGCAGGTCCCTGAGTTCGCGAAACGGACCGCTGACGACCCGCTCGTCGTCGTCGAGCCCGTCGGTGATCTCCTGCATGCTGTCGCTGGACAGCCCAAGCGCGACGTCGCGGCGTACCGCGACGTCATTGTCGACCACGAACACGTAGGGCTGTTCGACCTGCCCCTCGCGGCCCTCGGCCTCCTCGTCGTAGACGATGGCCTGGACCGGCACCGCCAGCGCCTGGTCGGAAGATTCGGTGAAGATCTCGGCCCGCGCGCTCATGCCGGAGCGGACCCCGACCCCTTCCGGGTCTTTCAGCAGCACCTTGACCAGGAACGAGCGCGCCTGCTGACCGGGCGCCTGCGCCGCGGTCGGCGCGATGGACTCCACCCGGCCTTGCAGCGGCGTGTCCGGAAATGCGGCGGCAAACACGTCGCAGCTCTGGTCGACTCTCACCTGGGCGATGTCGGCCTCGTCCACCTGGACCTCGGCCAGCATTTCGGAAGTATCGGCGATCACCATCAGGGTCGAGCCCGGGATGTTCGTGGTGCCGGAGATCACGGTCTCGCCGGCCTTGACGTCGAGCTTGATCACGATGCCGTCGATCGGCGAGCGGATCTCGGTTTTGGAAAGAAGCTCCCGCGACTGGGCCAGCGCCGCGCGCGCCTGCGAGAGCTGCTCGCGGCGCGAGCGAAGGTCGACCCGGGCCAGCTCGAGCTGGTTGGTCAGCAGGTCGTAGCTGTCCTCATCGACCAGTTTGTCGCGGAACAGGCGCTCGTTGCGCTTGACCTGCCGCTCCAGCCCGGCGATCGCCACCTGCTGGCGCTCGATCGCGATTTCCTGGATCCGCACATTGGCCTCCTGCTGCTCGACCGCGGCCTGGAGTTGTTCCGGATCGAGCCTCAGGATGAGCTGCCCGGACTCGACCCGGTCGGACTCGGCGACCGCCAGCTCCGCCACCTGGCCGATCACCTCGGAGCGGAGTTGCACCTGCTCGCGGTAGGCCAGCGTTCCGGACGCGAGGATCGAGCTTTTGATCACCTGCCGCTCGGCGGCGGTGACCTCGACTTCCTTGCCGCGCTCGCGGTTGGTGAGCTTGGGTAGCGCGATCGCGGCCGCGACCGCCACGGCGAGGCCGGCGAATATCAGGAGGCGGCGATTCATCCGGATGCGGGCTAGATCAGCGCGGCCCAGATCCCGAACACGAGCACCCAGGGCGCCCACGTGATCGCCGCCGATTTCACCATCGAGGCCTTGGTCCAGCAGTTGTAGCCGATCGCCATCAGCACCAGCATCCAGACGTTGATCAGCGTGATCGAATTGCCCCAGTTGAACCACGGTTCGCCGGGTTCGGCCTGGATGAACAGGCTGTTGAAGGACAGCGGCAGCAGGTCCTGCTGCGGGAGCTGATTGGAATCGGCGGTCAGAATGACTCCGAACATGATGATCGCATTCAATACCCCGACGAACGAAGTCCAGGCCGAAAAGCTGAACCAATCGCCGAAACCGAACTTGTCGCCGCTGGTCAGCTTACTGATCAGGTTCAGGTACACCGCCTGGATCGTAAAGATCAGAAATGTGATGACGACGATGCCAAGGACGCTGAACAGCGACTGCCGCGCGGGGCTCATGAAACCGCGGATGCCCTCGGCGGCCTCCGCGGGGGCGTCATCGGGCAGGGCGCGGATCGTCTCCTCGATCAGCCACGGAAAGTCGACCCAGTTGACGTAGTAAAGCGAGACGCCGACGGTCAACAGCAGGTTGATCGACAGCGGCCACCACAGCCAGGCCTTGTGGCCCCGT
>JBFGYD010000356.1:0-3529 GCA_041587615.1 Lysobacterales bacterium | reverse complement strand
TTCGGCGTTCAGCCAGACGCTTGAAAGATCGGCCAGGCTCATGACCACCGTGTCGGGCATCACGTGCATGCCCTCGCGAACGTTGAGCGCCGATACCACACCGGACTGGGGCGCCAGCACCTTGATCGTCTCCGAGGGCGCGCCCCGCTTCGCCAGAGCGTCGATGCCGGCGGCGGAGACTCCGAGGGCACGCAGCTTCTCATCGGCCGCGGCGATCAGCCCGGACTCGCCGCGGCGGCGGGCCTGAAGGTACTCCTTTTGGGCGTTGACGATTTCGGGCGAATAAAGCTCGAACAACAGAGCGCCCTGCTCCACCCGATCGCCCTCGGCATCGATCAGCAGTTTTTCGATCCATCCCTCGGTGCGCATGTGGACATGGCTGATGCGGGTCTCGTCGAAGCCCACGTAGCCGGTGGCATCGACCCGCCGCCACAGCGGGCCTGGCTCGACCAGCGCGGTGCGTACACCGAGGTTCTGCTCCACCGCCGGCGAGATCGTGACCGCATCGGTGTCGCCGCCCGGCGCATCGGCATACACCGGGACCAGGTCCATCCCCATCGGCGACTTGCCCGGCTCGTCGCGGCGGAAATTCGGATCCATGGGAGCGACCCAGTACAGCACTTCCGGCTCCGCGGTCGAAGGCTCTTGGCCACTCCCGGAACCGCCCAGCAGTAGGAACCGGTACTGCAAAAAAACGCCCGTGCCCAGGGCCAAAACCACGCCAAGGGCCGCCAAGGTTGCTCTTTTCATGACCTTCTCCCCGACAGATAGTCCAGGCGCGCCCTGCTGGTCAGTTCGTCCGCGCGCGCGCGGGCCTGATCGATGCGCAGTTCGTACTCGGTGATGCGGGCGCGCATCAGGGTCGTGAAATCACTGACCCCGGACTGATAGGCTGCCAGCGAGGCTTCGCTGTTGGCCCTCGCATCGGGCAGCAGGCGCTGGTCAAACAGCGTCAGCCGCTGTTCGAGACGCCGCAGCCCCGCCCATTCCCGCTCGACGCCGCGCTGCAATTTCCGCCGGGCATCCTGGCGGGCGGCCACGCTGGCCTCGACCTCGCTCAGGGTGGCGGCCAACTCCCGGTCCTGGCGCCGGGCCCGAAACAGGGGCAGATCGACGGTCACCATGGCGCTGACGAAGTCGGCACGATCGCTGCCGTCCAGATTGCGGCCACTGCGCCGGCCGTAGGTGACGTCGAGCATCCATCCCGGCTTGTATCCTTGGCGGGCCACGTCGACCCCCAGCTCGGAGGCATCGACCTGTTGCTGCAGCGCCTGCAACACAGGGTGGTTCTCCAGGTTCTGAACCAGGGCCTCTGCCGGCTCGGGAGCGGGTAATGCCGGCCAGACACCGGGAAACGGCCGATAGGCCGCCTCGCCGATCCACACGGCCAGACCCGCACGCGCGGTTTCCTCGGCCTGAGCGATCCGGGTGGCGCGATCGTCCAGCCGGGACAGCTCCAGCTCGGCCCGGTACACGTCCTGCTGCTGGGCCCTACCGGTGGCATAGTAGTCCTGGCTGATCATCAGCAGTTCCTCGAACAGGGCCCGTGCTTCGGCAACGATCTCGCCGGCACGCTGCTGATAGAACACCTCCAGGTAATCCTCGCGCACGGACCGGAGGGTCTGGAGCCGCTGATCGACCGCCCGCTCCCCGAGCACGCGGGCGCGCACCGCGAGTTCGCGCCCCCTGAGTTCCAGCGTGTCGCCGGGCAGGAAACGCTGCTGATAGCCGACCTGGATCTGGGTCATCGGCTCCTGGTCCAGATCGAAGCTGTCGGTCGGCAGCGCATTGGCTCCGAGCTTGAGTTTTGGGTCCGGCAGTTGCGCGGCAGCGACGGCCCGCTCCTCCAGGCCCCGGGACCGTGATTCGAACTGCCTGACGACCGGATCCGCCGTCATCGCCAGCGCCTCGGCCGCGGCCAGATTCAGGGGCGCGTCGGTCGCCGACAAAGAAGTGGAAGCCCACAACGCCGCCAACAGCCACGCCGGGCGCCGTCGCGCATCCACGAAAAATCGCTTACTGAACATTGCTTTGCTCTCTGAAGAACTCCACTGCTCGCGGAGTCGTCTCGAACCGGCCGGGGCAACGGGCGCCGCCCCGGCGGACCAACGCCGGTTGTCAGACAGAGATGGGAGGTCGATGGGCCGGACGCCAATGTCCGGCAGGCACCTGATCGGAAGCGGTCGGGTTGAAATGATGGGCGCTCACGAGACGACCCACGGTCGCAGCGTGGAACAGCGCGATCGGGCTCGAGAACACCGCCTGGCAAAGCGACGAACAGTCGGACTCGCCGCCGCAGTCCGCGCAGTGTTCACACGGCGCCGTCGGGTGCTGGTCGCCGCCGTGCATCGCCGCCATCTCGCAGTCAGGCCCAGCGGCGGCCCACAGCGGCATGAGCGGCTGCAATACCAGCAGACAAGCGAACACGATGTGAATTCCACGCTTCACGCCGTTACTCTAGGACGAGCCCTGCCCCAACGCAATCCGTAAAGGTACGGGCTTTGGGCCGAAGAACGTTGATCAAAAAATGATAATTATACTTTTCAACAAGTTGAAGAGCATTCAGAAACTAATTTCTATCAACGCCGCCGTTCAGGCGGCCGCGTTGATGACCTTGATTTCGGTGTAGGCCTCCAGGCCGACCTCGCCGAATTCGCGCCCGACCCCGGAGCACTTCATGCCGCCGAACGGCACGTGGGGGGCGATCTCGGCGTGCTTGTTGATGTACACGGTTCCGGCTTCCAGTCTGGCCGCAATGGCCGCGGTCTGTTCCCGATCGCTGCCCCAGACCGAGGCATCGAGGCCAAAGTCCGACGCATTGGCGCGGCGCACCGCGTCGTCGACGTCGGTATAGCGAATGATCGGCAGCACCGGGCCGAACTGCTCTTCGTCCACCAGCCGGGTGCCGTCGGAGATGTCGGCCACGATCGTGACCGGATAAAAATAGCCCGGACCCGGACGCGGCTCGCCGCCGCTGAGTATTTTCGCGCCTTTCGCCTTGGCGTCCTCGACCAGTTCGATGACCCGCTTGAACTGCGCTTCGTTTTGCAGCGGACCCAACAGGTTGGACTCATCGGCGCCGTCGCCCATCGGGATGTTGCGGTTGAATTTCACCAGTTCGTCGCAGACCGCATCGTAGATGTCGTCGTGTACGTACAGGCGCTTGAGCGCGCCACAGGTCTGCCCCGAGTTGATCATCGAGCCCCAGTAGATGCCCTCGGCGATGCCCGCCGGGTCGGCGTCGGGCAGCACGATGCCAGGATCGTTGCCGCCCAGTTCCAGGGTCAGCCGCTTCAGGGTCGGAGCGGCGCTGGCCATGACCTTCTTGCCGGTTGGAATCGAACCGGTAAACACGACCTTGTCGATGCCCTCGTGCTGGCTTAACTGCGCCCCCAGGGCGTCGTCGCCGGAAATCACGTTGAGCACGCCCGGCGGCACCGCCTGCGAGATCAGCTCGATCATGCGCAGCGTGCCCAGCGGAGTATACGGCGAGGGCTTCAGAACCACTGTGCAGCCGGTCCGCACGGCC
>JBFGYD010000355.1:0-3555 GCA_041587615.1 Lysobacterales bacterium | reverse complement strand
GGCAGCGGCTACAGTTCGCTGACCTACCTGAAAACGTTGCCGGTGGACTACATCAAGATCGACGGCGCGTTCATCGAAAGCCTGGCCACCGATCCCGCCGATCAGGCGATGGTCAGGGCGATCGCCGAAATCGCGCATGCCACCGCCAAGCGGACCATCGCCGAATACGTCGGCGATCGCGCCACGCTCGAACTGCTGGCGGAACTGAAGATCGACGCTGCCCAGGGGCGTTACATCGGCGCCGCGCAAGCTGTCCCGACGCTGGTGTTCGAGGCAACCGTCTGACCCCGTTTTTTATTTTCCTGCTGGCATCACCAGCAGGCTCTGGGAGGCGAATCCGACCGGGCCGTCGACGTCGTAGAGGCGAGACTCGGTGCTGCCTATGCCGTTGCCGTGGGTGTGGGACACCGCCGAGGACGCGAACCAGTCGCCGCGCGGGGGGCGGTGCAGGACCACGGTCAGGTCCGGGTTCAGCGCCGCGACGTCGACGAAGTACTGGTTCCACGAAACGCCGTTGCCGCAGTCGGCGAGCGGGCATATCTTTTGAAACCCGGACAGCTTCTCGCCGGCCAGCAGCGGTACCTTGGTGCGCATCCACAGCGTGGTGGGGCCGCCGCGGGTCTCTCCCGGCGGGTAGCGGATCTCGACCGCGTCGGCGAAGCCGAATTGGCCGTGCATGGTCTTATCGACCGGAAAGGCGCCCGGTTGGGCAGCGGAAAAATCCGGAACTTCCAGTTTGACGTTCTTGGCCTCGAAGGGCTCCAGCGCGCGGTGCAGCGAGGCGTGGCCGCGCGCGATCAGCTTGCCGTCGGCGAGCATGCGCACGTCCACGATCGTCACGGCGCGGCCCTGGCGGAACACCTCGGCGGCGACCTCGAAGGGTGACATCGGCACCGGGCGGAGTATCTCGACGGTCAGGCGCACGAGCTGTTTGTCCGGCACCAGACGCTCGACGGCACGGGCCATCAGCCCACAGGGCGGTCCGCCGTGACAGGCGTTGACGTCCCAGGGTCCGCGGCAATATTCCGTCGGAGTGAAATGGGTTTGGTCTTCTTCGACGAAAAAAGCCTCGGCCCTCGCGGTGCTCATCGGCACAGTTTACCCTGGTATGGCTTTCGGCTCTTTTTCTCGGCCGGCCCGATCTGGTAATAATCGGGCGTTCTCAGCCGGAGCTTCCATGAGCGCGCGCCGTGCGTCCCGACAACGCTGAAGCCTCTCCATTTACCCACGGCCGGGTCGCCGCGCTGGCGGTCGCGGTGCTCCTGTGGCGCGCTTTGGCGTTTGCGTGGCCGTCGTCCCTGATCACGACCGCCGATTCTCTGCGCCTCCCGCTGGCGCTGCTCGTTGTGCTGTTCGTCGCTTGCGGGGTCGCCGCTTGGTGGCTGCGCCCGGGTCGCGCGAGCGGCATCTTTCTGGTCTACGCGCTGGGCGGCGGCATTCACTGGGGCGGGTCGGTCGGCGCGCCCCAGCCTGGACTCGAACTCGGCCTGTTGTTCGGCTACTTGAGCGTCGCCGCCATGGCCGAGGCGGCGCTGCTGCACTTCGCCCTGATTTATCCGAGCGACCGGCGCCTGCCGGGCTGGGGGCGAGCGCTCCTGTATTCGCCGGCCGCCCTTGCGTTGGCGTGCTGTGCGCTCGCCGGGGTCATCCCGAGATCCACGCTCGCGCCGGCGATCGTGGCCGTGCTGACGATTGCCAACGCCATGTCGATCGCTGCCGTGGTCGTTTTTCTGGTCAGCCTTTGGCGGACCAATGCCGCGACCCGGCGTGCCGCGCGTCTGCCGCTGATCGTTGCCGGACTGCTTGCCGGCGGTGGCATCTCGGCCCTCGGCGCCGAGGGCGTCCTGCTGCCGGCGTCCGAGGCTTGGAATGTGTTCAATGGCCTGGTCCCGGTGTGCCTTGCAGTGGCGCTGGTCACTAGGCATGCCGGCAACTCCGCCAAGGTGCGGGCCAATGCTTGACGCGCTGCGTCGGCTCGCCGTCTGGGCGGCCCCGGTCAGGAACCTGGCGCTGATCGCCGGCGCATTGTCTCTGGTGACGGTCGCGTCGATCGCGGTGACTTCCAGCGGCGATCGTCTGCTGATTCCCGGACTGGTCGGACTGTTGTGGTCGCTGAGCACCTACGCATTCGTCACCACGTTCCGGTTCGTACCCGCGCCGACGGCGCCCGGGGAAGGGCGGATCGCTCGTCTCAAGCGTCGTTTGAAACGCGGCTGGTACGGCCTGCTGGCGCTGGTTTGCGTCGGCTCGACGGTGGCGGCCGTCTGGGTCAGTTTCAGGCTGGCGTCGATCTGGTGGCGGGAGTTTTAGTGCAGGACACTGTTCACTGAAAAAGCGGGCGCCGTCCATGGTGCCCGCTCAGGTCGACGGCCTTCCCGGCCATCTGGGGGTTGGAGAACCCAGCTCCGGCGATCTCCATTCAGCCGTCCCGGGCTGAATCGGGGGCAAGTCCTTTTGCCCGCGGGCCGGCTCGTCCCTGAGCCGGCCCGTCGCTCTTGCCGAGCTAGCGAGCGTCCTGCTCGCCCTGCGCGTCGCTCCCGCCTACCCGGATGAAATCCCGGTTGCGGTCCACGGTCCGCAGGCCGATGCCCTTCACGTTCACCAGTTCATCGGGGTGTCGAAAGTCCCCGTTTTCCTGCCGATACTCGACGATCGCCTGGGCCTTCGTCATCCCAACGCCATCGAGCGACTCGGCGAGTTGCTCGGCGGACGCTTCGTTGACGTTCACCGGCTGCCCGGCAAACGCGGGCATTCCGACCAAAGCCGCGGTCAGTAGCAAAGCTTTCAGCACGTTCATAATGACCTCCTTATCGTGTCGATTGTCCTGAATCGCCGTCGCCGTCCTGGCGACAACAAGTAGCCTAGGCTTGACCGGGGTTGGAGAGAATCGTCAATCGCCCATGGGTCTGTAGGAAAACCGCTACAGCGGACCGGCGCAGCAGGGCGGGCGACGGGCCGCGCCTGCAATCTGCGCTCCGGGCAGCGTATAATCCGGCGCCTTTGGACGCATCGAGCGGAGCGCCGGTGGAATTCGAATCCTACTCTAGCTTTTGGAACCAGGCTGCGGCGACCCCGGAGTCGGCGCTGGCCGCGGTGGACGGGAGCGCCAGCGAGGACATCGTGCGCCGCACCGGCCGCTGGACCGCCGCCCAAGTGCGAACGGCGCTGGCGCTAGACGGGACCCATCGAGTGCTCGAACTCGGCTGCGGGGTAGGGCGCATCGGTCGCGAGCTGGCCCGGAACTGTCGCCAATGGCACGGGGTCGATATCTCGGCCTCGATGGTGGAGGTGGCCGAAAAGCGCCTGCACGGCCTCGACAACGTCGACCTGTCACCGCTGACCCGGACCTCTCTGGACCTGTTCGCCGACGCCTCGTTCGAGCGCGCCTACACGGTGGCCGTCCTGTGCCACATGGACAAGGAAGACCTCTTTCTATATCTGAACGAGATTCGCCGGGTGCTCACCCCGGGCGGTTTGGCCTACCTCGAGACGTGGAATCTCGCGCATCCGATGGGCTGGAAACGCTGGCGCTTCGAGGTCGACAACTGGAGCCGC
>JBFGYD010000354.1:0-3555 GCA_041587615.1 Lysobacterales bacterium | reverse complement strand
GGACGCACGCGAACAACGACGTCGCGGACGCGATGGTGACCCACCTGGAGCTTCCGTCCGGGTTTGATATAAGCCTCGAAAAAGGCATCCCGCTCGGATCCGGCCTCGGCGGCTCGGCGGCATCCGCGGTTGGCGCGGTGGTGGCCGTCAACCAGATGCTGAAAATCCACCTGCCGGTTGCCGCGCTGTATCCCTACGCGCTGGCCGGAGAAATGGCCGCGACCGGCGAAAACAACGAGCACGGCGACAACGTCGCCGCCAGTCTGCTCGGCGGCCTGGCGTTGGTCGGCCCGGCCGGGCGGCGCGAGCCGCTGCAGATCCCGGTGCCGAACCGATTGCGCTGTGCCGTGGTGCGTCCGCACATCAACATCGAAACGCGCGGGTCGCGCGAGGGCCTGCCGGCGTCGTTCAAGCGCGAACTCGCGGTCAAGCAAATGGCCAACCTGGCCGCCTTCATCGCCGCCTGTCACAGCAAGGACATCGACGTGATCGGCCATTGCCTGGTCGATCTGCTGGTCGAGCACAAGCGCGGGCGCCAGATTCCCGGTTTCAAGCAGGCCAAGAAGGCGGCGCTCGCCGCGGGAGCCTTGGGCTGCTCCATCTCCGGGTCGGGGCCGAGCGTGTTCGCCTGGTTCCAGACCGAGACCGCCGCGATCGGCGGCGGCGATGCGATGGCGGCGGCGTTCGCCGGGGCCGGGCTGGAATCGACCATCATCACCTCGCCGGTCAGTTGCCCCGGGGCGCGCGTGGTCCCTCCGCCTGAGGCGCTGGACGACGGCGAGTCGGAATAGCAGGGCTAGCGCGTGAACTTCGCGAGCACGCGCACGCCGGACCACTCGGTCGCTCTCGGCGCGGCGATCAATGCCGGACTCGCCCCCGATGGGGGGCTCTACGTGCCCGAGCGGCTGCCGCAATTGGGACCGGATGATTTCGAAGGCCTGACCCGGCCGGCGGCGATCGCGGTCAAGCTGCTCGAGCCGTTTTTCGCCGGCGAGCCGCTGGCCGGAGCACTGCCGGAGATCTGCGACGAGGCGCTGAGCTTTCCGCTGCCGCTGGTCGCGACCGCGGACCCCCGGCTCAGCGTTTTGGAGCTGTTTCACGGCCCGACCGCGGCGTTCAAGGACGTTGGTGCGCGCTTCCTGGCCGCGTGCCTGGATCGGCTCGACGCCGAGCCGCCGCCCACGGTCATGGTCGCGACCTCCGGAGATACCGGCAGCGCGGTCGCCGCGGCTTGCGCCGAGCGGCGGCGGCTCAAGGTCGTGGTGCTATATCCGCGCGACGGCGTGTCGCCGCGCCAGGAGCACCAGCTCACCTGTTGGCCGGAGCGGGTCTTGAGCCTGCGGGTGAACGGCGATTTCGACCAGTGTCAGCGATTGGTCAAGGAAGCGTTTCTGGACCGAGCGCTGGCGGCGACGATGCCGATGACCTCGGCCAACAGCATCAGCGTCGGACGGCTGCTGCCGCAAATGGTGTACTACGCCGCCGCCAGCCTGGAATGCTGGCGCGCGACCGGGCAGAGGGCTAATTTCGTGGTCCCTACCGGCAATCTCGGCAATGCGCTGGCCGGGATTTGGAGCCGACGGCTGGGGCTGCCGATCGGTCGGATCGCGCTGGCCACCAACGCCAACGCCACGATTCCGCGCTACCTGGACACCGGGCGCTGGGCGCCCGGCGAGACCATTCCGACTCTCGCCAGCGCGATGGACGTCAGCAACCCGAGCAATATGGAGCGGCTGCGGCACCTGTTTCCGGGGATTGAGGAACTGGCCGGTCAGATCAGCGCCCACGCGATCGACGACGTGCGCATCCGCGACGCGATCAGGCGCGCGCATCGACGCCTGGAGCGGGCCGTGTGCCCGCACACGGCAACCGCCTACGAGGTTTACCGAACTTTGCGAGAGACCGGCGACGAGCGCTGGATCATGCTGGCCACGGCGCACGCGGCCAAGTTCGAGGGCATCGTCGAGCCGCTGATCGGAACCACGGTGGCGCCGCCGCCGGCGCTGACGAAACTGCTCGAGCGGCCGACCCGGCGGCACGACATGGAGCCGGACCTCGACAGCCTCAAACGGCAACTCGAGGCCTGGCGACGATTCAGCCGCCATTAAGCTTGACGGCGCTACGCTTGTGCCCATGATGCCGTTGCCCGCAGCGGCTGAACGAACGAGTAATATAGGACCATGACCAAACGCCTGACCCAGACACTGATTGCGCTCGGCCTGCTGCTCGCGGTTGCCGTGGCGAACGCGATGTCGCTGTCGGACGCGGTCAACAAGGTGCGCCGTGAAACCGGCGGCAAGGTGCTGTCGGCACGCACCGAGATCCGCAGCGACCGCGAGGTGCACATCGTCAAGGTCCTGACCCAGGACGGGCGGGTGCGCACCGTTCGGGTCAACGGCGACCGGGTCAAAAAGAAGCGCCCGAGAGACTGAACCGCCGGGGCCAGGCGTCGCTCGGCTCTGACTGAAGAAACAAATCACGATGCGGGTATTACTGATCGAAGACGAAGCGCCGTTGCGCGAAACGCTGGCCGCCCGGCTGAAGCGTGAGGGCTACGCGGTCGACGTGGCCGCCGACGGCGAGGAGGGTCTGTACTTTGGCCAGGAGTACCCGCTCGACGTGGCGATCATCGATCTGGGTCTGCCCAAGCTCAACGGCATGGAGGTGATCGAAAAGCTGCGGGAAAACGGGCGCAAATTTCCGATTCTGATCCTGACCGCGCGCGGCGACTGGGAGGACAAGGTCAAGGGCCTTGACGCCGGTGCCGACGACTACCTGGTCAAACCGTTCCGGGTCGAAGAACTGCTGGCCCGGCTCAACGCGCTGGTGCGTCGCTCCGCCGGCTGGGCCAGTTCGGTGCTCGAATCCGGCGCCATCGCGCTGGACACCGGGTCGCAGCAGGTCACGGTGGCGGGCGAGCCGGTCGAGCTGACCTCGTACGAATACAAGGTGCTGGAGTACCTCATGCTGCACGCCGGCGAGGTCATCTCCAAAACCCGTTTGACCGAGCACATCTACGAGCAGGATTTCGACCGCGACTCGAACGTTATTGAGGTGTTCGTCGGGCGGCTGCGGAAAAAGCTCGATCCCAGCGGCGAAGAAGAACCGATCGAGACCCTGCGCGGGAGGGGTTACCGCTTTCGCGCCGGGTGACGGCGGTCGCGGGCGGCGTGAACGAATCAGCCCAGCCAGACGATCGCGTTGCGCTCGAGGCAGGCGCGCGGCGACCTTTGTCGCTGAACGCCCGCCTGACCCTGGCCGCCGGCCTGGCGCTGATCGCGTTTCTGGGCGTCACCGGCGCGGCGCTGGACGCCGCCTTTCGCGACAGCGCCCGCACCGCGGTTCGGGATCGGCTTCAGGGAGTGATCTACACGTTGCTGGCGGCCGCCGAACTGGGCGCCGATGGCGCGATGTTCGTTCCCGACGAGACCCCCGAGCCGCGCCTTTCGAGGCCCGGGTCGGGCCTCTACGCGCACGTCGACGGGAACGGTTTCGAGTGGTGGTCGTCATCGAACCTGGGCCTGGATCTGCCGTGGCCGGAGACGATGATCGGGC
>JBFGYD010000353.1:0-3565 GCA_041587615.1 Lysobacterales bacterium | reverse complement strand
TCAGCGACAAACCGGCAGGGCAGGTACAAGCCAGGTTACGGTTTTGCCGCAGGCAAAGAAGTGGCCTGGCGGTGCCGTCGCCCGTGTCACGGTTTGCATATTGCACCAAGCTTGAGGTATTCACGTAGTCCATTGATCCGGCTCAGTAAATAGACGACGCCGAGTGAAACTCATGCAATATGCGGGCTAGTGCCCGTCCCGGCATTTCACCGGCTGTAAGCCGTTGATATGTTGCAAATTTGGAAATCGTATTCTCGAATCCCGACGTCCATGATGGCCCGAGATAGCCATTCATGCATGATCACCGGCTACCCGAGCGACTCCAGCGGCGGCACGTATTGAAGATTGCGCGCCTCGGCCACTTCCTTGCAGGTGATGAGACCGCGATGGACGTTGAGGCCGTTTAGCAGGTGCGGGTCTTCCTTCAACGCGCGTACCGGGCCCTTTCCGGCCAGCGCGAGCACAAACGGAAGGGTCGCGTTGTTGAGCGCAAACGCCGAGGTTCGCGGTACCGCGCCGGGCATGTTCGCGACGCAGTAATGGACCACGTTGTCGACCACGTAAGTCGGTTCGTCATGGGTGGTCGGGCGCGAGGTTTCGAAACAGCCGCCCTGGTCGATCGCGACGTCCACCAGCACCGAGCCGGGCCGCATCGTTTTCAGGTCCTCGCGGCTGACCAGCTTCGGCGCGGCCGCGCCCGGGATCAGGACCGCGCCGATCACCAGGTCGGCCTCGGCCACGAGCCGGTCGATCGCGTCGGCGGTCGAATACAAGGTCTGAATGCGGCTGTCGAAGTGCGAGTCGATTCGTCGCAGCACGTCCAGGGAGCGGTCCAGAACCATGACCTGGGCTCCCAGGCCGACCGCCATCTGGGCGGCGTTGATGCCGACCACGCCCCCGCCGATGATCATGACTTTGGCCGGCGGCACCCCCGGCACGCCGCCGAGCAACACCCCCGATCCACCCTTGGCCTTTTCCAGTGAGCTGGCGCCGGCCTGGATCGACAAGCGGCCGGCCACTTCCGACATCGGCGCCAGCAGCGGCAGCCGCCCCTCCTCGTCGGTGACCGTTTCGTAGGCGATGCACATCGCCCCGCTCTTGACCAGGTCCTCGGTCTGCGGCGCGTCCGGCGCCAGGTGCAGATAGGTGAACAACACCTGGCCCTCGCGCAGCATCGCGCGCTCGGGCGCCTGGGGCTCCTTGACCTTGACGATCATCTCGGCGCGCTCGAACACCTGCTCGGCGGTGGCCAGGACCTTGGCGCCGACATTCTCGTAATCTTGATCCGACAGCCCGATGCCGGCACCGGCGTCATGCTCGACCAGGACCTCATGTCCGCGCGCCACCAGTTCTCGCACCGAGGCGGGCACCAGGCCGACCCGGTACTCGCGCACTTTGACTTCTCTTGGGACCCCTATTTGCATCGACGCAACCCTCCATTTTTTGATCGGAACGGCCGGCGTTTCGAGCGTCGGCCGACCCCATCGAGCTGATACAAACTCTTATGCTATGGTATTTGGTTATGAGCAGACGATTTCTCTGTTTTTTTATTAAATTTGCCCATTAATCTCTGCTTCTGTATTTCTTCGCCGAAAAAAATGCCGTCTAGACGACTCGATAAGACTGACCGCCGCATTCTGGCCGAGCTGCAGCGCAACTGCCGCATTTCGAACGTGGCCTTGGCGCGCAAGGTAAACTTGAGCCCGACCCCGTGCCTGGAACGGGTCCGCAAGCTGGAGCGCGACGGCTTTGTCCGCAGTTACACGGCGGTGCTGGACCC
Organism: Lysobacterales bacterium; assembly: GCA_041587615.1. Classification (GTDB taxonomy): domain Bacteria; phylum Pseudomonadota; class Gammaproteobacteria; order Xanthomonadales; family SZUA-38; genus JBFGYD01. Next base: position 1,785 of record JBFGYD010000353.1, on the reverse strand, counting down.
TCATCGCCTCGATGCCGGCCTGCTGGTCTTCGTCGAAATCAGTCTGACTCGAACCAGTCCGGACGTGTTCCAGGATTTCCGCGAGGCGGTCGTGGCGGTCCCCGAGGTGCTCGACTGCCACCTGGTGTCGGGGAATTTCGACTATTTGATCAAGGCGCGAGTGCGGGACATGGCCGCCTACCGCGAACTGCTCGGAGACAAGCTGCTGTCTCTGCCGGGGGTCTCGGCTTCACGATCCTACGTCGTCATGGAAGAAATCAAGGAGACCCTGGCGCTGCCCGTGGACGGATAATGTCGAATCGACTGCTATTCCAACGGCTCCAGGGTCAGCGGGTCCCGCAGCGGCACGCGGGTCAGGGGCCGGCCCACGGTCGCTTCCAGGCCGCGGTGGCGGCCGTCACCGGCCAGCGCCTGGTCGAGTTGTCCTACGACCAGCACCCGAAGCTGGTCCGGCTCTAGATGCCGCTCGGCGGCGCGCTGAACGTCGTCCGCGGTCACCGCCCGAACCCGGGCCTCATATTGACGCCAGTAGTCGGGATGTTCGCCGTTGAGCTCGTCGCTGGCAAACCGTCCTGCCATGCGCGCGGCGCTGCTGTAAAGGTCGGCCAGAAAAGCAACCTGCGATTCGATCGCGGTGTTGAGTTCCGCCGCACTGACCGGCTCGCGGCGAATCCGCCGAATCTCCTCCAGCACGATGTCCAGCGCCTGCGCCACGGATTCGTTCTTGGACTGAAAAAAGGCCCGGAATTGGCCCGGATAATGGCGCCCCAGTGAAAACGCGCTGCCGGCCGAATAGGCCAGGCCTTCGTCGCTGCGCACGCGCGAGGTAATCCGGCTGGTGAATCCGCCGCCGCCAAGAATCTCGTTCATCACCGCGATCGCAAATTCATCCGGATGGTGCCGCCGCGGCCCCGGATGACCAACCACGACTCGGGTTTGATTGACGTCGGGTTTGGCAACCCCGTACAGGCCGGGCGGACGCGGCGCGATGCGATCCGGGATTTCCGGCAGGTCGTCGCCGCGGGGCAGACGCTGCAGCGCCCGTTCGAGGGCCGCCACCGCGGCGGCCGGCTCGATGTCGCCGCTGACCGCCACGACCAGCCGACCGGAGGCGAACACCCGTTTCGCGAATCGCTCGATCGCGGGCCCGGTGATCGCTTCCACGCTGGCCCGCGTCGGCCGTTGGTTGACGAAAAACGACTGGCCCAAGATCAGCTCGCTCCAGACCTGCGGTTCGATCGTGCGAGTGTCGTCGTTGCGCTTGCGCATCCGTTCGATCACCCGATCCTGGTTGATTCGCAGCCGCTCTGGATCCAGCCGCGGCTCGGTCAGCATGTCGAACAGCAGCTCGAGGCTTTCGTCAAAATTGACCGTCAGGGTGTTGAGGCTGGCCGACGACTGGGTCGAACTGATCGAAAAACCGATCGCGGTCGCCAGAAAATCCAGGCGCTCGTCGAGTTCATCGGGCGTCAACTCGGCGGTGCCCCCGTCGCGCAGCATCGCCGCGGCCATCCCACCGAGGCCGGCCTGCTCGGGGTCCAGCAAATAGTCGCCGGCCGGCGACAGGATCGTCAGCCTGATCAGCGGCAGACTGCGGTCCGGCACGACGTAAGCGACGTCGCCGGCGGAGAGCGCATGGCGATAGTCGGCCGCCACCGGAAACGGTATTTCGCGGCTTGGAAAGCTCAGCTCCGACGGATGCGCCGGCAGCGCCGGGCGGTTCGGTCCCGCGTCCGGCAGGGTGCCGCAGGCCGTCAGCGCACAACCGATCCATAGCGTCGCCGC
>JBFGYD010000352.1:0-3569 GCA_041587615.1 Lysobacterales bacterium | reverse complement strand
CCTGCCGGTCGACGATGTGTACAAGCAGGAGACTCCGGGTACCGACTCCGACCTCAACGCTTACGAGGTCGTCTACTACGCGGGCGACTGCAACGCCGGCTCCAAGACCATTGCGATCAACCTGCCCAACGACGAACGGGTGCAGCTCGCCAAGGGTACCCGGCGGCTGCAGTTGAAAAACGCGATGCGCGCCAAGTTCGACCAGATCCTGGTGCCGATTGCGGGTGCGCTGATCGCGGCTGATCAGCGCGCTCACATCACGTTCGATGCGTTTTTCGGCAACGTGATGTTCCACGAGGTCGCGCACGGGCTCGGGATCAAGAACACGATCGACGGCAGCGGCACCGTGCGCGCCGCCCTCAAGGAGACGGGCTCACCGCTGGAGGAGGCCAAGGCCGACATCCTGGGGCTTTACATGATCGGCGAGTTGTTCGCAAAGGGAGAGATCGCCGAAGGCGAGCTGATGGACAACTACGTGACCTTCTTGGCCGATTTCTTCCGCGCGATCCGTTGGGGCGCGAGCTCGGCCCACGCGCGCGCCAACATGGCGCAGTTCAACTTCTTCGCCGAACAGGGCGCATTCAGCCGCGACCCCGACAGCGGCGTCTACCGCGTCAATGCCGACCGCATGCGGTCCGCGATCGCCGCCCTGAGTCGGCTGCTGCTGACTCTACAGGGTGACGGCGACTATGCCGGCGCGCAGAAGCTGCTGGCTGAAAAAGGCGTGGTCGGGCCGGAGCTGCAGGCCGACCTGGACCGCCTGGCCGCGGCCAGCATCCCGGTCGACATCGTGTTCCGCCAGGGGCGCGAAGTGCTCGGCTTGTAACGGTACCGCTAGAACGACTTTCCCAACCAGGACGCTATTCCGCGAACTGGGTCAAGAGGTCTTGCGGCGACAGAATCGGGGCCGAGCACGAAAGACCCTGGCACAGGTAGGCGGTAAACGCCCCTTCCAGCGGGTAGCGGGAGTCGAGCGCGCCGCCGACCGAGTAGACCGCGTCGCGCGGGTTGAGCCGCTGGATCAACGCCGCGTGATCGTCCGCGTCGATCTCGCCTCGCAGGATCAGCAGCCTGGGGGGATCCAGCGCGTCGGCCAGCGCGCACAGGCTCGCGCAGTAGCCGTGCGGCACCCGCCGGATCTCGCCCCAGGCCGCGCTCAGGGTTCCCTCGGCGGCGTCTAGATAGCGCGTCTCGGCCAGCAGGTGCCCAAGCCGAGCGAGCGCCTCGGCGGCGACCGCGTTACCGGCCGGGATCGCGTCGTCCTGAAACGGCCTGGGCCGCTGAATCAGCGTCTCGTGATCGTGCGAGGTAAAGAAGAAGCCACCACCTTGCGGGTCGGCAAAATGCGCCAGCAAGGCCTCGGCCAGCGCGACGGCGAAATCGAGATCCTCGTCCCGCCAGTCCGTCTGGAGCAGTTCCAGCACGGCCAGCAGCAAAAACGCGTGGTCGTCCAGATAGGCGTTGAGCTGAGCCTTGCCGTCGCGGGCCACCGCCAGCAGGCGTCCGTCGACCCACAGCGTCGCACGCACGAAGTCCAGCGCCCGGCGGGCCGATGACAATAGCCGCGGGTCGTCGAGGTAGCGGGCGGCGACCGCCATCCCCTCGATCATCAGCGCGTTCCACGAGGTCAGGGTCTTGTCGTCGCGTCCAGGGGGCACCCGGGTGGCGCGCTCGGCCAGCAGCTTTGGCTTGGCGCTCGCGATCCGTCCGTACGCGGTTTCGACCGAAAGGTTCAAATCGGCGGCGATGTCTTCCAGTGGCCGGAATGCGTGCAGGTGCCAGGACCTGCCCTCGAAGTTGGGCGGCCGATCGAGGCCGAAGCGGGGCGCGAACACGGCGTATTCTTCATCGTCGATCAGCGCTTTTACCTGCTCCGGGGTCCAGACGTAATAGCGCCCTTCCTCGCCCTCGGAGTCGGCGTCCCGGCTGGAAAAATAGCCACCGGCCTCGCCCTGCAGATCGCCAGTCACCCAGTCCACAATTCCGCTGGCGGCGTCGCGGAACGGGTCGTTGGCGCTCAGGTGCCAGGCAAGCGCGTACAGCGGCAGCAGTTGCGCGTTGTCATAGGCCATCTTCTCGAAATGCGGGATCATCCAGTGGCCGTCCACCGAGTAGCGGCAGAAGCCGCCGCCCAGGTGGTCGTGGATGCCGCCCAGCGCCATTTTCTCGAGCGTCTTGAGCGCCATGCCGCGGGCCCGCTCGCGATCCTCAACGCCAAACGCGTCCCAGCGCAGCAGAAACCGCAGATTGCTCGGGTTGGGGAACTTCGGCGCCGCGCTGAAGCCGCCGTTGTCGGGGTCGAACTGGCGCGCCAGGGCGGCCAGCGCCTGGTCGGCGGCCGCCGCGTCCAAGGGACCTTCGGCCGCGGCACAGCGGGCCACGCCCTCGAGGAATTCCCGCATGCGCTCGTTCTGACGCTCCAGTTCGCCGCGCTGGTTGCGCCAGGCGGCAGCGACGTTTTTTAACAGGGTCTTGAACGCCGGCATCCCGTAACGGGCCTCGCGCGGAAAATAGGTGCCGGCGAAAAACGGCAGGCGCGTATCGGGGGCCAGGAACACCGTCAGCGGCCAGCCGCCGCCGCGCTGGGTCAGCGCTTGATGGGCCAGCTGGTAAATCTTGTCCAGATCCGGCCGCTCCTCGCGGTCGACCTTGACGTTGACTAACTCATCGTTCATGACCTTCGCGGTTTCTGAGTCCTCGAACGACTCGTGCGACATCACGTGGCACCAGTGGCAGGCCTAATAGCCGATTGACAGCAGGATCGGTCGATCGCTGTCGGCGGCCAGCTTCAAAGCCTCCTCGCACCACGGCCACCAGTGCACCGGGTTGTCGGCGTGCTGCAGCAGGTACGGGCTGGTGGAATCGCTTAGTCGGTTCACGGGCGCGGATAATCGGGGGAGTGCCGTCAGTGTAAACGCTGTCGGCGTTTGGTGTCCTGTTTGGTACAATCGCCGCCTTTTTTCCGGGAAGCCTTCGATGCCCCCCGAACTGCGGCTCAAAAAGGGTGAAGATCGCCGACTCCGTGCGGGCCATCTGTGGGTGTTCTCCAACGAGGTAGACACCCGGGCCACGCCGCTGACCGGGTTCGAGCCCGGCGATCAGGCGACGATCGTCGCTCACGGCGGTCGGTCGCTGGGCACCGGCTACGTCAACCCGCGTTCGCTGATCGCCGCTCGGCTCGTGGTCCGCGGCCGCCCGCTGGTGATCGATCAATCGCTGCTGACCCACCGCGTCAAGATCGCGCTCGGGTTGAGAGAGCGGCTCTATCGCGCGCCCTTCTACCGGTTGGTCTTCGGCGAATCGGATGGATTGCCCGGGCTGGTGGTCGATCGCTACGGCGACGTGCTCGCGGCCCAGATCACGACCGCCGGCATGGAGCGGCTGGCCGAGCCGATCGCCGCGGCGCTGGGCAAGGTCCTCAAGCCGGCCGGCATCCTGTGGCGCAACGACGCGCCGGTGCGGGAACTGGAGGGGCTGGAGCGCTACGTCGAGGTCGCCGCCGGGAAGGTGCCGGAGGACCTGAATCTGACCGAGGGCGGACTCGAGTTTCGGGTCACGCCGCGCTCGGG
>JBFGYD010000351.1:0-3574 GCA_041587615.1 Lysobacterales bacterium | reverse complement strand
TTCCCTATTACGGCTATGCCCGGCAGGATCGAAAGTCCGAGGGTCGAACGCCCATCACCGCGAAGCTGGTGGCCAACATGATCACCACCGCCGGGGCCAACCGCGTGCTCACCATGAACCTGCACGCCGATCAGATTCAGGGATTTTTCGACATCCCGGTCGACAACGTTTACGCCTCGCCGGTGATGCTGGCCGACATGTGGCGTCGGATCCCGATGGAGGACCTCATCGTGGTGTCGCCGGACGTCGGCGGCGTGCTGCGGGCGAGGGCGCGGGCCAAACGTCTCGATGATGCCGAACTGGCAATCATCGACAAGCGCCGTCCGCGCGCCAACGAGGCCACGGTGATGAACATCATCGGGGACGTGAACGGTAAGAGCTGCGTGATCGTCGACGACATCGTCGACACCGCCGGCACTCTGTGCAAGGCCGGCGAAGCGCTGAAGAACAGCGGCGCCAAGAAGGTGCTGGCCTATTGCGTTCATCCGGTCTTGTCCGGTAACGCAATCAAGAACATCGACGCCTCGGCGCTCGACGAGCTGGTCGTCACGGACACGATTCCGCTGTCGCCCGAGGCCAAGAATTGCGACCGCATTCGGCAGTTGAGCATCGCTCAGATGCTGGCCGAGACCCTGCGGCGGGTCGCGATCGGAGAATCGGTCAGTTCGATGTACGTCGACTGACGCGCGGCGCAGGCCGCACGAGGCCGCCACGCCCTGGTCGCGGGGCCGGCGGCCGTACCGGATTGCGGCAGCGGGGCCAGCCCCGCGCGCGGTCCCATTACGCGGCGCCCGCCGGGCGAACCGCAGCTTTGGAAAGGAGCAACGGAAATGGCAAAGTCAATGCAGATCCCGGTGGAACTGCGGACCGATCGCGGGAAGGGTGCGAGCCGCCGCCTGCGTCGAGACGGTTTGGTACCGGGGATCATCTACGGGGGCGAGACCGAGGCGGTCGCGCTGCAAATCCCGCATCAGTTCTTGACGCGCGCGATCGAGGACGAATCGTTCTACACCACGATCCTCGAGCTGACGGTTGGCGACGGGCGTACCCAGCGGGTGATCCTGCGCGACCTGCAGCGCCACCCCTTCAAGGCACAGATTCTGCACATCGATTTCCTGCGGATCTCCGAGAGCGAGGAGCTGACGATCAAAGTGCCCTTGCACTTCATCCATGAGGACGATTCGCCCGCCGGCAAGATGTCGGGAGTGGTGATTTCGCACCAGCTCACCGAGGTGGAGATTTCGTGCCTGCCCAAGGACCTGCCCGAGTATCTGGAACTGGACCTGGCGGTGATCGAAGTCGGAGACGTGGTGCGGCTGTCGGATATTCCGCTGCCGCCCGGCGTCGAGATCGTCGACCTGGCCCAAGGCGATGACAGCATCGTCGTGACCGCGGCCCACGTCGGTGCCGAGGTCGAGGAGGAAGAGGTCGAGGAGGCCGAAGAGGAAGTCGAAGGGGTGCCCGGAGAGGAGCCGGCGGAAGAGCCCCGCGCGGAAGACGACGCCGAGGATTGAGTCTACTGCCGCAAGAAATTTGCGGCCTAGCGATGAGTGCTGGCCCGGGATCGGTCGCGAGGGCGCTCCCGGGACGGCCCGCCGATGGCTGAACCATTACAGGCAATCGTCGGTCTCGGGAATCCGGGGTCCGGCTACCGGGACACGCGCCACAACGCGGGGTTTTGGCTGCTGGATGCGCTGGCCCGGAGTTGCGGCGCCGATTTGCGGCCCAACCGCCGCCTGCGTGGTGAGGCGGCAGCGACGACGGTCGGGGATCAAAAGCTGTGGCTGCTGAAACCCGACACTTTCGTCAACCGCAGCGGCGATTCGGTCGTGGCGCTGGCCAACTATTACAAGATTGCGCCACCCGGCCTGCTCGTGGTTTACGACGAACTGGACCTGCCCCCCGGCGTGTTGCGCTTCAAATCGGGCGGCGGCCACGGCGGGCACAACGGCCTGCGCGACATCATCGCCCGGCTGGGCCGGCGGGACTTTCAGCGCCTGCGCATCGGCATCGGCCATCCCGGAAACAGAGACGACGTCGTGCGCTACGTCCTTGGCCGGCCTAGCGCGCCCGACCGTGACGCGATCCTGGCCGGGATCGAGGTGGCGCTGGAGTTGATGGACGCGTTCGCTGCCGGCGACTGGGAGGCGGCCACCCAGCGGCTGCACACCCGAACCCGTCCGATCGACGAAGAACCGCCCGGCGAAGGATAATACTGAGCATCAATGGGATTCACTTGCGGCATCGTCGGGCTGCCGAACGTCGGCAAGTCGACCCTGTTCAACGCGCTGACCGAGGCTGCCGTCGCGGCGGCCAACTACCCGTTCTGCACGATCGACCCGAACGTCGGCGTGGTGCCGGTGCCCGATCCGCGGCTCGAGCAGCTGCGGAGGATCGCCAATCCGGCCCGGGTGGTTCCGACCACCATCGAATTCGTAGACATCGCCGGATTGGTGGCTGGAGCCGCCGCCGGGGAGGGCCTGGGCAACCGTTTCCTGGCTCACATCCGCGAGACCGACGCGGTCGCCCACGTGGTGCGATGTTTTGCCGACTCAGACGTGGCCCACGTCGGCGGTCGCATCGACCCGATTCACGACATCGAGATCATCAAAACCGAATTGGCGCTGGCCGACCTGGAGACCTGCGAGCGGGCGCTGGAGCGGGCGTCGAAGGCCGCCAAGAGCGGTGAGCCCGAGGTCCGTGAGCGATCGCGCTTGCTGACCGAAGTCCGCGCCGGGCTCGACCGCGGGCAGGCGATACGGGAGCTGACGGTAGCGCCGGAGACACAAGCGCTGCTGAACGATCTGCACCTGCTGACCGCGAAGCCGGTGATGTACATCGCCAACGTGGACGAGACCGGCCTGGCCGCGAGTCCGGAGGTGGCCCGAATCGAAGCGCTGGCCGCGACCGAGGGGGCCCAGGTGGTGCCGGTTTGCGCTAAGGTCGAAGCCGAGATCGCGCGCCTGGAGGCGACCGAGAAACAGGAGTTTCTGGACGATCTGGGACTGGCCGAGCCGGGCTTGAACCGGGTGATCCGAGCCGGTTACGAACTGCTGGGGCTGGCGACCTTCTTCACCGCCGGGCCCAAAGAAGCGCGCGCCTGGACCGTCACGCGCAACGCCACCGCACCGCAGGCGGCGGGCCGGATTCACAGCGACTTTCAGCGCGGTTTCATCCGCGCCGAGGTGGTTGCATTCGAAGATTTCATCGCCTGCGGTGGGGAGCAGGGCGCCCGCGAGGCCGGCAGACTGCGCATCGAGGGCAAGGACTACCGGATCCGCGAGGGCGACGTGGTGCATTTTCGATTCAATGTCTGACGCTTGACAGCTCGTTCCCGCGGGCCGACAATAGGCGGCTGTTTTGCTGGAGGGATACCCAAGCGGTCAACGGGGGCAGACTGTAAATCTGCTGGCTACGCCTTCGGAGGTTCGAATCCTCCTCCCTCCACCAGCGAAGCACGCGCCGAGACGTCTGCGGCGACGCGTCACCGGGATCGGGATCGAATCGGAAGGCAAGCAGAAAAATAGGAAAAAGCCACGGGCGCCAGAGTTCCATCAGGCGGGTGTAGTTCAAT
>JBFGYD010000350.1:0-3580 GCA_041587615.1 Lysobacterales bacterium | reverse complement strand
GCCCATGGACTGACCATGCGCGGCACAATGCGCCTTGTCCTGGTGCCTGGTGTTAGCGCTGAAGGCCAATTTATTTACGAGACAGGACACTAAATGCGGGCCATCGTGATAAGGCATTACAAGACGCTGATCGACGTTGCCAACCAGATCATGGGCTGGGGCGATGCGCCACCGGCGGACGACTGGGAGCCCGACGTGGCCTACGTCGATGCCAAACTGCGGCAAGCGAAAATCGACTTCGACGCGGTTCATACCAGTTCGTTGGAGCGATCGTTCAAGACCGGCATCTATTTCGCCAGCACGCGGGGGATCAATGAGGTTCATGACCATCAGGAACTGAGGGAGGTCAACTACGGCGTGTTTTACAACAAGAGCAAGAAATGGGTTCAAGCAAACATTCCGGAGTTCAAGACCGATCCCGATTATGTTTTTGCCGACGGCGAGAGCTTTCGGCAGATGCAGCGCAGAAGTGTTGGCTGCTTTTCGGCGCTCGCCAAACGGCATCGCGATGAGACCATTCTCGTGGTCACGCACGCCGGCGTGATTCGCGGACTCGTGTGCCATTTCCTCCGACTCGGTTACGCCGAGAATCTGCGTCGGAAGATCTCACACCGATACATCGGCGAGTTCTGCTTTCAGCGCGACGGGATCCGGCAATACAGCGAGCTGGGCGAACCCTCGGGGTTCGTCCGCGGGGGGATCGTCGAGATTCCGTGCCACCGCCTGCCGGCCGGCACACCTACTCCGGCCGGTTAGACGGCCGGGGCGGATTGACACGCTGGCCGCCGAGCCTCCATTCTCAACAGACGATGCTTAGCCCGCATATTGCATGAGTTTCACTCGGAGTCTCCTGTTTACTGAGCCGGATCAATGTGCTACTCGAGTACGCCATGCGAGCTAGCAAGCTCGCGATCATGGTGTGCTGCGCTCCGGAGGCCCGCGCCGGCGCCCGTTCGGCGCTCGAGTTCACCGCCGCGGCGCTGGCCCGCGGCTGCGCCGTCACGCGGGTGTTTTTTTACCATGATGCGGTCGCCACCGGCCTGGCCACCGCGGTGGTGCCGGCCGATGAGTTCGATCCCCGGGAGCGCTGGCGGGAACTGGCCGCCGCCACCGGTCTGGATTTGGTGCTGTGCGTCGGCGCCGCCCAGCGGCGCGGGATCCTCGATTCCGCGCTGGCGGCCGATGCCGAGCACCCGTCGACCCTGGCGCCCGGCTTCCGGATCGCCGGTCTCGGGGCGTGGCTGGATGCGGTGCTGGAAGCGGACCGGGTGATCCGCTTCGAGGGCTGATGGCGAGCCCGGCCTCATCTACGCGCCGCCGGGCTCTGGTGCTGATGCGCGACCCGCCGCACGCCGGGATCCGCCCGCGCGAACGGCTCGACCTGATTCTGATGGCGCTGGCGTTCGAGCTAGAGGTGTCGGTCGCCTTCGTTGGCGCCGGAGTGCTGCAGTTGCTCCCGCGCTCGGGTCCGGGCGACCCGCTGCCCGATTCCGGGGCCGCGCTGGGCTCGCTGGAGCTTTATGGCGTCAGCGGGATCTACGCCGACGCCGAAGCGCTATGCGCCTATGGCATCGAGGTCGACGCGCTGCGGGTGCCCGCCACGGCGCTCGAGACCGAGGAGCTGGCGGCCCTGCTGCACCGTCAGGACCTGCTGCTATGAAGCGGATCCTGCACCTGATCCATCGCGACCCCCTCGCTGCTGGCGACCTGGCGGCCTGCCGCCGCGTCTGCCGGCCGGGCGACGGCGTGCTGCTCAGCGGCGCCGCGGTCAGCGCCGCGCTCGCCGGTCCGAACTCGGAAGCCCTCGAGCCCGGCATTACCTGGTACGTACTTTCCAGCGACCTGGCGCTGTACGGATTGGGCGCCAGGATCCTTCAGAAGACGGTCGATTCGGTAGACTATCCGGGATTCGTCGACTTGGTTTGCGAGTACGATCTGTGTCAGAGCTGGTAGTTCAAAGCGACGGGCGGCGCGTTGCCATCGACCGGCACGGCTACCTCAAGCGGTGGGGCGAATGGAACGAGGCGGTGGCCGAGCAGATGGCCGCGGCTGACGGCATCGAGCTGAGCCCCGCGCACTGGGAAATCTTAAGCTTTCTGCGCGATTACTACGATGAGTTCGAAATGGCCCCCCCGATCCGCCTGCTGGTCAAGGCGGTGGCGGCGCGCCTCGGCCAGGACAAGGGCAACAGTCGCTACCTATACCGGCTGTTTCCGGAGGGCCCGGCCAAGCAGGCGTGCCGATATGCGGGCTTGCCGAAGCCGGTGAGCTGTGTGTAGGTGGTTGCCTTCGCCCCAGCGTGGGTCCGGCCCAAGCCGGCCGCTGTTCTTGCCACTGTGGAGTTGACACTTCGGTCGGCCTAAGGCGCGCTGCTTCTTTGCCTTTGGCAGAATCGCAACCCGCTTCCGGCCTGGCTGTTCCGGTGCTGAGCGCAACCGCGTTCGAAAACCGGCGGCGGGCTGCGGCCTCGCTGATCGAAATCGGGGCGGTGGCGGGGTTGCTTTCGCTCCGGCGCGGGTTCCGCCGGTCGTGCGCCGACCGGGGTCAGACCCGATTTCCGCAGGAAACTCGGCGCTGACCCCTGAACGAAGGCGGTCCTACGTAAGCAATTGTTTTGTCTCACTAAAACCCGCCGGAGAGTCTTGGCGTGGGTGGTGCTGCGCGGCCCGTTGAGCCGCGGTCATGACTGGGCCGCCGACCGCAAGGGCCGCCGGTCATCGGATAATTCCCGCACCTCATGTAAGGTGCGCACCGGCAATATCCGAGGCTGGATGTGACGATTTTTGTTCACTTTGATCCGGGTACCACTTTGGGTATTGATATTGTGAGTCTCAAGGAACATACTCACGAAAATTTAACATTCAACCGGGCAGCGATGGATCCCCGATGCATTCGTCGATGCCAAAAAATGGGAGAGAGAAATGTCGAGCAATAGCCTTTCGAGTGCTATTCACCGCGCTCTATATGGCGCGGCGATAGTCACCGTCGCCGGCGTTCCAGCCGTCGGCCAGGCGCAGGACGATCAAGCCACCGGCGCTTCTGACGAGATCATCGAAACCGTCATCGTTACCGGGACGCGGATCCCGCTGGACACCAACCTGGTCGCGACCAGTCCCGTGACCTCGGTCGACAGCACAGAGCTGAAATTCAGCGGCGTGACCCGGGTCGAGGACCTGGTCAACGATCTGCCCCAAGTAACGCCGGAGTTGACCTCCAACGATTCGAACGGATCCACCGGCACGGCCACGCTGGATCTGCGCGGCCTGGGATCGGACCGCACGCTGGTCCTGGTCAACGGCCACCGGATGGGCTTTGGCGATCCGTTTGCGCTGGCGCCGGACATCAACCAGATTCCGGGCGCACTGGTGGAGCGCGTAGAGCTGCTGACCGGCGGCTCCTCGTCGACCTATGGCTCTGACGCGGTGTCGGGGGTGGTCAACTGCATCAGGAAGGACAAGTTCGAAGGGCTCGAGATCAACTATCAGTACTCGGGCTATCAGCACAAGAACGACAACGAGGACGCCCAGGCGGCGATCGCGGCGAGAAACTTCGACCAGGCGCCGAGCAAACCAACCGACGG
>JBFGYD010000349.1:0-3593 GCA_041587615.1 Lysobacterales bacterium | reverse complement strand
TGCGCGTGGGCCCGGCGCCCGTACCCCGGCCACGGGTTTATCGTGCCCTTCGGCCGCGCCCGGCGGGTGCTGGCCGGGGACGCCGCCACCGTCGTGTGCTGGGGGGCGATGGTGGAACGCTGCGAGGCCGCCGCGCGCGCCCTCGACCGAGGGATCGAGGTGCTGGACCTGCGCACGATCGAACCCTGGGACAAAGAACAGGTGTGCGAGTCGGTGCGCCGCACCGGACGCTGCCTGATCGTGCACGAGGACAACCTGACCGCCGGGTTCGGGGCCGAGATCGCCGCGGTGCTCGCCGACGAGCTGTTTTGGGACCTGGACGCGCCGATCCGGCGCCTGGCGATGCCCGACATCCCCAGTCCGCACAACCTCGAACTGCTGACCGCCGCGGTCCCGGGCGAGGACGACATCCGATCCGCGTTGTCGAACCTGCTGAAGACCTGATGTCCAAGCCGATCGACATCGTGCTGCCCGCGGACGCCGCGGGCTGCCCGGCCCGGCTGGAGCGCTGGCTGCTCAATCCCGGGGACCCGGTCGAGGCCGACGCGCCGGTGGCCGAAATCGAAACCGACAAGGTCACGCTGGAGGTCGCCGCCGCCGCCGCGGGGGTGCTGCGCGAGGCCCTGATCGAGCCGGGTCAGGACGTTACCCCGGGAGCGGTGCTCGGCCGGATCGAGCCGCTGTCGGCCGAGGCCTTCGAATCGGTCGCGGCGTCGATTACGGCCGAGATTCGCTTTCCGGACGACCAGACCGAGGGTACGACGGCGACCCTGACCGAGTGGCTGGTCGAACCGGGCCAGGCGGTGGGCGAGGGAGAGCCGGTGGCGGAGATCGAGACCGACCAGGTCACGATCGAGGTCACCGCGCCCGTGAGCGGCGTACTGAAGGAGGTTCGGGTGGCGGCCGGCGACGCGCTGGAACCGGGCGCGGTGCTTGGCACGATGGCGCCCGCCGCGCCGGTCGCGGACACGAGCGACGTCGTTCCGGCGCCGGTCAAAACGGCGCGCAAGGCAGACCGCGACGACGCCGAAGAACGGCTCAGTCCGGCGGTGCGAAGGCTGATGGCGCAGCACGGGCTGAGCACGCTGAAAGGGATCGAGGGCAGCGGCGAAGGCGGCCGCGTGACCCGCGACGATCTGTTGGACTGGCTCGGCCAGCGGCCGCGAATCGAAGTCGAGTCCCCAGCCAGCGAGATTCCCAGCCGGCGCGTGCCGCACAGCAACATGCGCCGCGCGATCGCCCGCCACATGGCCGACTCTTTAAGCCGGGCGCCGCACGTGACCAGCGTGTTCGAGGCCGATCTCGGCGCGATCGTGCGCCACCGCGTTCGGCACCGGCAGGCGCTCGCCGACCAGGGAGTCAAGCTTACCTACACCGCCTATTTCATGGCCGCCGCGGCGCGCGCGATGAGGGTCGTGCCGGAGGTCAACGGGCGTTTTCATGACGACGCGCTGGAAATCTTCGACGAGGTCAACATCGGGATCGGCACCGCGCTGGGCAGCGAAGGTTTGGTCGTGCCGGTGGTGCGCGGCGTCGAGCGTCTCGACCTGGACGCGATCGCGCGGAAGCTTCACGACAAGACCGAGCGCGCCCGCGCCGGCAGCCTGACCCAGGACGACCTCCGCGACGGCACCTTCACGATATCCAACCACGGGGTGTCCGGCTCGCTGCTGGCAGCGCCGATCATCATCAACCAGCCGCAGGTTGCGATCTTAGGGATTGGCAAACTGGAAAAGCGCCTGCAAGTGTTCGAGCGCGACGGCGAGGACAAGGTGCGGATCCGGCCGATGTGCTACGTCACGCTGTCGATCGATCACCGCGCGCTGGACGCCCACCAGACCAACCGCTGGCTGAGCGCGTTCGTCGACACCCTGGAAAACTGGTCGCCGGATTCAGAACCTCCCGAAAAAGGGTCCTGACCGGCCGCGATGCCGCGGCCGCGGGGCGCCGGCGACCGGCGGGCTCGCAAGCTCGACAGCGAGAACCGGGTCTTATTGTGTGGCCTCGACCCGCGGCCGCCGGAATGCGCTGGACTGGTACAATAAACCCGTCTGCGCGGTACCGCCGGATCACCTGTAACCAGTGGAAAATGCGATGAATTGGATTCCCCTCTTGCTGCTCGTGGCCCTGCTGCTGGGGCTTAGCTTCGTGCGCGCCGGGCTGCTCCCGGCCGCGATCACGGTGGCCATCGCCGCGGTGTTTTTCATGTTCGCCCCGCAGGTGGGACTTGGCGCGACCCTCGTCGCGCTGGCGAGCGCCGCGGTGCTCGGTTTTTTCGCCGCCACGCCGTGGCGCCGACGGCTGATCAGCGATCCGGCGCTGGGCTGGTTTCGCAAGGTGCTACCGCGCTTGTCCGACACCGAACGCGAGGCGCTCGAGGCCGGCACCGTCTGGTGGGACGCGGAACTTTTTAGCGGCAAGCCCGACTGGAAGGAACTGCTGGCGGTACCCAAGCCGCAGCTTCGGCCCGACGAACAGGCGTTTCTCGACGGTCCGGTGGAGGAAGTCTGCCGGATGCTGGACGACTGGCAGATCCGGCAGGATTCCAACCGGCCCGACGAGATCTGGCAATACCTGAAAGAAAAGCGTTTCTTTTCAATGATCATCGACCAGGAGCACGGAGGCTTGGGCTTTTCCGCGCTCGGCAACTCCGCCGTGGTCATGAAGCTGGCCAGCCGCAACCTGACCGCCGCGGTCACGGTGATGGTCCCCAACTCGCTCGGCCCGGGTGAACTGCTCGGCCACTACGGCACCGAGGAGCAGAAACAACACTATCTGCCGCGCCTGGCCAGCGGCGAGGAAATTCCGTGCTTCGCGCTGACCAGCCCGACCGCGGGCTCGGACGCCGCGTCGATGGCCGACACCGGGATCGTGTGCAAAGGCAAATGGAAGGGCAAGCAGGTCTTGGGGCTCAAGCTCAACTGGAACAAGCGCTACATCACGCTGGCGCCGGTGGCCACCGTGATCGGGCTGGCCTTTCACGCCCGCGATCCGGATCACCTGCTCGGCGACGAAGAGGATCTCGGCATCACCTGCGCGCTGATTCCCGCCGACACCAAGGGCGTTTGGAGCGGCAATCGCCATCTGCCGGTCGGGGCGGCGTTCATGAACGGGCCGACCCGCGGCAAGGACGTGTTCGTGCCGCTGGACTTCGTCATCGGCGGGGCCGAGCGGATCGGCCAGGGCTGGCGCATGCTGATGTATTCGCTCGCGGCCGGACGGGCCATCTCGCTGCCGGCGCTGGGCGCCGCGGGCGGCAAGCTGTCGGCGCTGTTGAGCGGCGAGTACGCGCGCGTGCGTAAGCAGTTCAACATGCCGATCGCCTATTTCGAGGGGGTCGAGGAAGCGCTCGGGCGGATGGCCGGAATCGCCTATCGGATGGACGCCGCTCGCCTGTTAACGCTGGTGTCGCTGGGCCTGGGGGAAAAGCCCGGCGTGCTGTCGGCGATCCTGAAATACCAGCTCACCGAGGGCAATCGCCAGTGCATCAACGACGCGATGGACATCCACGGCGGCAAGGGCATCACCACCGGCCCGAACAACTACCTGGCCGCGTTCTACCAGGCCATTCCGATCGCGATCACGGTCGAGGG
>JBFGYD010000348.1:0-3603 GCA_041587615.1 Lysobacterales bacterium | reverse complement strand
GCGGCGGCGAGGTCTGGGCGCAGCGTCCGGATACCTGCGTGGTCAGCTCGATGGTCGACGGGACGCTGGCCACCGGCCAGGTCAAATTCGTCGATGCTCCGAGCGGGCTCGCGGCGCGGATCTGCGCCCGCGAACATCCAAAATCCAGAGAGGGGTGAACCCGCATGTTGCATGAGTTTCGCTCGGCGTTGATTACTTAATGAGCTAGATCGATGAACTACTGGCATATCTCAAGTTTGCCGGTTCGTACAAACCATGACGCTGCCGGTTTGTCGCCTGATTGCACGGCGCATCTCGCCCGATCCCCCTTGAGCAATAGCTACGGCTATTTCTCGGCGGGCGATCGGCCAAGCTGCACTCGTGGAATCCGCCGACAATTCCGGCAACTCATACAACTTGCGGGTTAAAGAGATGGCACAGCTAGCGGCCGACATTCGAGGCGTCATGATCCCGGTTACCGAGGCCAAGGTACTGCTGCCCAACGCCTCGGTGTCGGAGGTCATCACTTTCGGCAATCCTCAGTCGATCGAGGAGGCGCCGGAATGGGTTTACGGCATCATCACCTGGCGCGGATGGCGGATTCCACTGTTCTCGTTTTCGCGCCTGGCGGGCCAAGCCGACGAGGAAGCGACGTCCGGGGCCAAGGTCGCGATCCTGAAAGCGCTCGGTGGCCACCAGCAGATGCCGTTCATGGCACTGCTGGCCCAGGGGTTTCCTCGCCTGACCACGATCACCAGCGAAAACCTGCTGCTCGAAGGTGACCAGGATGAGCTACCCGACGGCGTTCGCCACTCGGTCATGGTCAACGACGAGCTCGCGTTCGTGCCCGACATGGACGGCATCGAGCAGCGGCTTTTGGAGGTGGTATGAGGGAGCGCCTTCGCTCCGGCATAGGGCGGCCCAAGTCGGGTCGCTTCTTTCGGCTTCGCCGAAAACCGCAACCGGATCTTGGGCCTGGTGATTCTTCTTCAGTGCCGTTGGAAGTCATGTCCATGACGGGCCATCCCTGGCCCGCACGTTACTTGGGAAC
Source organism: Lysobacterales bacterium (assembly GCA_041587615.1). Taxonomy (GTDB): domain Bacteria; phylum Pseudomonadota; class Gammaproteobacteria; order Xanthomonadales; family SZUA-38; genus JBFGYD01. The sequence continues at coordinate 2,573 of JBFGYD010000348.1, read as the reverse complement.
GCTAGCCGAGATCGCCCCACAGGGTCTGGATCGCGGCGATCGCGGCCGGGCCCGCGGTTTCGCAGCGCAGGATTCGAGGGCCGAGAACTAGCGGGTCGAAGCCCGCGTCGACCGCGGCCCGAACCTCGGCCGCGGTGAGCCCGCCCTCGGGGCCGATCAGCACGCGGATCGGGGATTGGGGTGGTGCGCGCCCGCGCAGGCCGGCCCCGGAGGGAAGCAGCAAGAAGTTGGTTCCGCTGCCGAGGTCAGCCGGTTCGTCCAGCCAACGATTCAGCGTCCGCGCCGGCGCGACGTCCGGCACCCGCGTGCGCCCGCACTGTTCGCAGGCGCTGGTCACGACGGCGCGCCAGTGGTCCAGGCGCCGGTCGAGTCGGCGACCGCTCAGCCGTACCTCGGTGCGTTCGGCGAACACCGGTTCGATCGCGCTGACCCCCAGTTCGGTCGCCTTCTGCAGCGCGTAGTCCATTCGATCGCCGCGGGCGACGGCCTGCACCAGCACGATCTCCAGCGTCGGTTCCGGATCGGGCGTGATTTCCTCGCCGCGTTCGACCACGACCCGGCCCCTCTCGATACCAATGACGCGGCCCAGCCACTGGCGCCCGCGGCCGTCGAAGCCGACGAAGCGGTCGCCGGCGCGCAGCCTGAGCACGCGCGTCAGATAGTGTCCGCGATCGGTCGCCAGCGGCCCCTGGCCGGGCCGCCAGTCGGGCAGGTGCACGCGGTGTTTTGGGAGCGACTCAGGGGTCACGACGGGGCCTTGCGTCCGGGATCGGGCATACAGTATCGTGTGATTGGTCTGCCCCGCAATGACCCCCACGGAACCGATTGATGACGAGCCGATACCGAGGATTCACGCTGATCGAGGTGCTGGTGGTGATCGTCATCATCGGCATCCTGTTTTCGGTCGTGGCGCTGAACCTGGAGGGCACGACCGACGATGCCCGGGTCAAGGCCGCGCTGCAGGACGTGCGCACGCTGGATCAGGCGTTGGAGATCTACCGGCTGCAAAACGGCTTCTATCCGAGCACCGACCAGGGGCTCGAGGCGCTGGTGCGGCGCCCGGGCGGCTCCCCCGAGCCGCGCAACTGGAAGACCGGCGGCTACATCAAGCAGTTGCCGAAGGACCCGTGGGGCACCCCGTACCAGTATCTGAATCCGGGCGTGAACGGCACCGTCGACGTCTATTCTCTGGGCGCTGACGGGCGGCTGGGCGGAGAGGGCCTGGCGGCGGATATCGGCAACTGGGGCGATTAGCGTTCCGCGGGTCGACGGCTCCTGGCGGCGGGATGAGAAAAGGCTTCACGTCCGTGCGCGGCATGACCCTGATCGAAGTGCTCATGGTGCTGGTGCTGATCGGCGTCATCACGGCGCTGGCCTCGCTGTCGCTTGACCTCGGCGGTCCCGCCGCCAAGGCCGAGCAGGAAGCCCGGCGACTGGCCCGGCTGGTGCAGCTACAGTGCGAGGAGGCGCTGCTGATGAGCCGCGAGTTGGGGCTGACGCTGGAGTCCGACGGCTATCGCTTCAGCGCCTGGGACGGCGAGGCGTGGCGGCGGCGAGACGACGCGCGAGAATTCGAAAGCCACCTGCTGTCGCCGCCGCTGACGCTGCGCGCGGTCCTGGACGGCCGTGAGCTACCGCTGCGCGGCGAGGACGAACGCCCGCAGGTGGTCTGCGCATCGAGCGGGGAGTTGACCCCCTTTCGGGTTTTTTTCACGCTGCCCGGCGACGATCGGGCCTTCGAGGTCACCGGCGAGCTGGACGGTACGGTGTCGCTCGCCGGCTGGGCCGGGCCGACCTGAGGGAGGTTCGATTGACTTCGCGCACTCCGATCAATCGGCCGAAGAGACACCGCGCGCTTGGTTTCACCCTGCTGGAAGTCCTGATCGCGCTGGCGGTGCTGAGCGTTGCGCTGGCGGCGGCGACACTGGCCGGCGGCACCCAGGCTGGCAACCTCCGGGTCCTGCGCGAGCATACGATGGCAACCTGGGTCGGCGCCGAGGTCATCGAGCGGACCCGCCTGAGCAGCGAGGAGTTGGTGCCGGGTCGGCGCCGGGGGCGGCTGCAGATGGGCCATCGGATCTGGTTTTGGGAACTGGAGATCAACCCCACCGAGGTGCCGGAGATTCTGCGCCTGGACGTGGCCGTCCACGCCGATCGCGAGCGCAATCGCCGGGTCGCCGAAATGGCCGGCTTTGCCCGGCGCCCCTGACGTGGGCGTGCCATTGGGGCGTCGCAGCACGAGGGTGGTGAGAGATGCAGGCTAAATTGAAATCCCCGATGCGCGGCTTCACGCTGCTGGAGATGATGGTCGCGCTGGCGGTGTTTTCGATCATGGCGTTGATCGCCTATCGAGGCTTGACCGGAATCCTTAGCGCGGACGAGGCGCTGGAGGCCGACAGCGCTCGCCTGGCCCAACTGACTTTCGCCGTCTCGCTGATCGAGCGCGATCTGCGCCAGGCGCTGCCGCGGCCGGTTCGCGACCGGCTCGGCGACGCGGAACCGGCCTTGGCCGGTGACGCCCGGGGACTCGCGCTCAGCCGGTTGGGCTGGGCCAATCCGGCCGAACTGGCGCG
>JBFGYD010000347.1:0-3618 GCA_041587615.1 Lysobacterales bacterium | reverse complement strand
GTCCACCACCGGCGCGCCCGAAATACGATGGCTCACCAGCGCGTGAATCGCGTCGAGCAAGTCCATGTCCGGCCGCAAAGTCACCAGGCTTGCGGTCATGTGGTCTTGAACGGTGATCAGTTTCGGCATTTACTCGTCCTGCAAACTGGGTTGACGTTCGGACTTCTCGGGCTGCCCGACCGCGCGCCGGGCGCAGCCCCGCAGGCAGAGCCGGCACGCGCCGCCGCTGCCGAGGCCGCCGCAACTCCCGCTGATCGGCGCGCGCCCGAGCAAGACGCCCACCGCCATCGCCGCGAAAGCCAGCAGCACGAGCACGAAACTGATTACGAATGTGCTCACGTCACGTCCTCAAACGCCTCCAGGAAACTACGCAGGCGCGGCGTGGCGCGCTCTTCGAAACTCTCGCCGGCGCGCACGATCATCAGCGCCGCGATGTCTTGGCGGCGAGCAAACTCCCAGGCTTGCTCCGGTCCCAAAACCAGCATTGCGGTAGCCAGCGCATCGGCGCGCATGGCCGAGGCCTCGAGCACCGTGACCGAGGTCAACAGATGCGGGACCGGTCGTCCGGTTCCCGGGTCGATGGTGTGAGAATAGCGGATACCGTCGACGACGAAAAAATTGCGATAATCACCGGAGGTCGCCACCGCGGTGTCGGTCAGCGCGAGCACCCGCTGGACACTGCGCTCGCCGGTCAGGGGCCGCTCGACCGCGATGCGCCACGGCCCCCCTCCCGCGTTGCGACCGCGCGCGATCAGTTCGCCCCCGACTTCGAGCAGATAATTGTCCACCCCGGCGGCGTCCAATGCGCGCGCCGCCTGGTCGACCGCGTACCCCTTGGCGATGGCCGACAGATCCACGTAAACGCCCGCGCTGCTCTTGCGCAGCGCCGGCGGTTCGGTGCGCAGCGCGAGCTTTTCATGCCCCACTCGTTGGAGTGCCTGTTCGATCGCCGGCTCGGCCGGCGGACCCGCGGCCGGACCGTCAGGACCAAAACCCCACAGGTTGACCAGCGGCCCGACGGTCACGTCGAACGCGCCACCGGTGAGTTCGCTGATCTCGAGGGCCGCCCCAACGACGGTCGCGGTCTCCGGTGAAACCGGAAACCACCCATCGCCTCGGTGCCGATTGAAGCGCGACAGCTCCGAGTCCGGATCGTAGGTCGACATCAGCGCATTGACTCGCTCGAGCGAGCGCTCGACCCGCAGCTTGAGTTCGGCCGCAGACATCCCGCTCGGCGCGGCAACCACCTTGGCCACGTAGTGGGTCCCCATGACAGGACCCGAGAATTCGAGCTGAGCCTGCCCGGCATCGCGCCACAACAGCGCCCACACCACCGCCCCGGCCAGCGCCAGGGCAAGGACCGGAAAGGCGATGCGCGCAATGAGAGGCTTAGCCACTAGCCAAAGTCGTCGTAAAGGATGCTCTCCGGCTCGACCCCGAGCCCGTCGAGCATGCTGGTCACCGCCGCCACCATGATCGGCGGCCCGCAAATATAATACTCGCAATCCTCGGGCGCTGGATGGTCGGCCAGATACTGATCGTGGAGCACCTGATGGATGAACCCGGTTGCCCCGGTCCAGTGATCCTCGGGTTTGGCCTCCGACAGCGCGACGGTCCAGAAGAAGTTGTCGAACTCGGCCGCGAGCGCATCGAAATGGTCGCGATAAAAAAGCTCTCTCAAGCTTCGCGCGCCGTACCAGAAGCTGATCTTGCGCTTAGCTTTGAGTCGCTTGAGCTGGTCGAAAATGTGTGAGCGCATCGGCGCCATACCGGCGCCGCCGCCGATGAACACCATCTCGTTGTCGGTTTCGCGCGCGAAAAACTCGCCGTACGGACCCGAGACAATGACCGAATCGCCCGGTTTCAGGCTGAAGATGAAGGACGACATCTTGCCCGGGGGCACCGACGGTCCGGCGCCGGGAGGCGGCGTCGCGATCCGGACGTTGAGCATGACGATGTCGCTTTCGCTCGGGTAGTTCGCCATCGAATACGCCCGGCTCAGCGGCGCGGTCACCTCGGAGGCATAGTGCCACAGGTCGTAGCGGTCCCACTCGGCCCGGAAGCGCTGATCGATATCGAAGTTTTTGAACTCGACGCGATGCGGCGGGCACTCGATCTGCACGTAACCGCCGGCGCGAAAGTCGAGCGTTTCGCCGGCGGGCATCTCCAGCACCAGCTCCTTGATGAACGTGGCCACGCTGTCATTCGAGCGCACCGTGCAACGCCACTTGCGGACCCCAAAAACCTCGCTCGGAACCCAGACCTCGAGCGGCTGCTTGACCGCGACCTGGCAGGCGAGCCGAACTCGATTTGCCGCTTCGCGCTTGTTGATGATCGAGGCCTCGGTCGGCAGCATCGCGCCGCCGCCGCGTGGAATTCGCACCCGGCATTGCCCGCAGGTGCCCTTGCCACCGCAAGCCGACGCCAAATACAGCTCGGCGTCGCCCAGCGCGGTCAGCAGCTTGCTACCGACCGGGGTGTCGATCGTTCGTTCGCCGTTGACCTCGATCGATACGCTGCCGGCGGCAACCAGCCAGTTGCGCGCGGCCAGGATCACCAGCGCCAGCAGCAGCACGATGCCGGTGAAGAAAGAGACCCCGAGGACGATCTCGATCATAACTGGATCCCCGAAAAGGCCATGAATCCGAGCGACATCAGGCCGGTCGTGATGAACGTGATCCCGAGACCCTGGAGCCCCTCGGGCACGTCGGAGTACTTGAGCTTTTCTCGAATGCCGGCCAGCGCGGTCAGCGCCAGCGCCCAGCCGAACCCGGAACCGAGTCCGAACACCAGGCTCTGGGTAAAATCATAGTGGCGCTCGACCATGAACAGGGAGCCGCCGAGGATCGCGCAGTTGACCGTGATCAGGGGCAAAAACAGCCCGAGCGCGTGGTACAGCTTGGGAAAATACCGATCGAGCACCATCTCCAGGATCTGCACCAGCGCCGCGATCACGCCGATGTAGCAAACCAGACCGAGGAAGCTCAGGTCGACCTCGCTAAAGCCCGCCCAGGCCAGCGCCCCGGGCCGCAGCAGAAAGTGGTGGATCAGATAATTGACCGGCACCGTGATCACCTGCACCGCGATCACCGCCGCGCCCAGGCCCAGCGCGGTCTCGATGCGCTTGGAGATGGCCAGAAACGTGCACATCCCGAGGAAGAACGCGAGCGCCAGGTTTTCGACGAAAACCGCTTTGACGAACAGGCTTAAGTGTTGCTCCATCCTATTGTCCAGTCTGGGCTACAGCACCTCGGTGCGATGGACCTCGTGGATCTGGAACTCGGCCGGATCCACCTGGGCCTTCTTCCAGGCGCGGATCGCCCAGATCAAAAGTCCGATGATGAAAAACGCGCTCGGCGGCAGCAGCATCATGCCGTTGGGCACGAACCAGCCGCCGTCGGCGGCCAGCGGGAACAACGGGTACCCGAGCAGCGTACCGGCGCCGAGCACCTCGCGCGTGGTGGCCACGATCAGCAGCACCAGCGCGTAACCCAGGCCGTTGCCGATCCCGTCGAGAAGGCTCGGGCCGATCGGGTTCTTCATCGCGAACGCCTCCGCCCTGCCGAGCACGATGCAGTTGGTGATGATCAGGCCGACGAACACCGACAGTTGCTTGCT
>JBFGYD010000346.1:0-3634 GCA_041587615.1 Lysobacterales bacterium | reverse complement strand
GTCGACGATCACCACCGGGAGTCTGGAGGAAATCGATCGCTTGCAGGTATTCAACCCGCTGCCGGCGGCGATCCGCGATGGCCGGCGGTTCTTCTACGGCACCCATGAGACCTCCGGCCTGGGCCAGCTCGCGTGCGCCTCGTGCCACGTGGACGGGCGCATGGATCGGCTGGCCTGGGACCTGGGCGACCCGTCCGGGGCGATGAAGGGATTCAATCAGAACTGCGTCACCGACTTCGACGGCGACCTGTGTCCGGACTTTCACCCGATGAAGGGCCCGATGATGACCCAGACCTTTCAGGACATCGTCGGCCACGAGCCGTTTCACTGGCGCGGGGACCGCGACGGGCTGGAGGAATTCAACCCGGCGTTCAAGGGCCTGCTGGGCGACGACGTGGATCTCACTGCCACGGAGATGCAGGCGTTCGAGGATTTCGTGGCCACGATCACGTTTCCGCCGAATCCGTTCCGAAACCTGGACAACAGCCTGCCGACCGCGCTTTCGCTGGAGGGCCATTTCACTACCGGGCGCTTCAGCGCGGCCGGGCAGCCGCTCGGGGTCGGCAACGCGGTGCGCGGGCTGGAGCTCTACACCGGGGGCCTGCTGGATGACCCGTTCCATTGCGCCAACTGCCACACCCTGCCGACCGGGATGGCGGTCAACGGCGCGCTGTTCGCCGGCGATCTGCCGATCAGGGCCGGCGGCAGTCAGATGCCGACCGGCCCGCACGGGGAAAACCACCTCGGCGTCATCAGCATCGACGGATCGACCAATCGCTCGATCAAAGTGCCGCAGATCCGCAACGTCTACGAGAAGGTCGGCTTCGACCTGACCCAGCTCGAGAGCAACGCCGGGTTTGGCTTCTTGCACGACGGATCGATCGACTCGATCGCGCGCTTCGTCGCCGTCGACGCGTTCAGCATCGAATCCGACCAGGACGTGGCCGACCTGGTGGCGCTGATGCTGGCCTTCAGCGGCTCGGATTTTCCAGCCGAGAACCCGCCCCTGGGCGGGCCGGCGCCGCTGAGCCAGGACACCCATGCGGCGGTGGGCGCACAGGCGACTATCACAGCCCCCGACGCCAAGGTCGAGGTGGAAGAAATGCTGGCGCTGGCGCGGGGCGGGGCGGTGGATCTGGTCGTCCACGCACCGGCTGCCGGCTGGGCGTTCGACGCGCAGACCGATCGCTTCGTTCCGGCCGACGGCGGGGCGCCGATGACCGCCGATCAACTGCTGGCCGGCGCCGGGCTCGCCAACCCGCTGACCCTGACCGTCGTTCCGGCGGGACTTGGAGATCGTCTCGGCATCGACCGTGACGGCGACGGCTTGGGCGATCAAGCCGAACTGAAGCAAGGGTCGAACCCGGCCGACGCTGCCTCCACCGCGCTGCGGCCCGCCCAGGGACTGTGGTTCAACCCGGCGCGCAGCGGCCACGGGTTCGACCTGCAGCGACTGGGCAATTTCCTTTTCATCACCTGGTACACCTACTTGGACGACGGCACCCCGACGTGGTATCAGGCGGCGGCGGAGTATTCGTCGTCGAACTGGAGCGCCGAGCTGAACCGCTTTCGCTGGAACCCCGAGACGGGCTTCGTCGAGGTCGAGAGCGCCGGCACCGCCAGCCTGAGCTTCAGCGACGCCACCCACGCCGATTTTGCGTGGGAGATCGGAGAGCGTCCCGGCGCGGAGCCGTTCGAACTTTTGCTCGCGGCCCCCGGCAGGACGCTTCGGGACTACACCGGCACCTGGTACGACCCGACCGAGCCCGGCTGGGGGCTTACGCTCTACACCAAGGGGGACGTGCGCGTTGGCGTGATGTATTTCTACGACGCCGACAACGAGCCGCGCTGGGCTCTGGGTCAAAGCGACAACGCGCCGGCTGGCGAAATCGACATGCTCAGCTTCCTCGGCTTCTGTCCCGACTGCGCGCACGTTGCGCCCGAAATCCTCGACGGCGGCTCGATCGGGCTCGAGTTCGAGTCCCTGCGCGCGGCGACGTTGACCTCGACGGTTGACTACCCGGGCCTGGAAAACAGCACCTGGTCTCGGGTGGACGTCGCGATCGAACCGCTCAGCGATCCGGCGGTGGACTTTTCGGTCTATTGAGGCGAGGGGCGAAAGATCAGTCCGCCGGCCCGGGTCGACTGAGGAACTGTTTCACGGTCGCGCCGCGCACGTCTGTTAGACTCCACGGCGGGCGCGCGAAAGAGCTGAATCCGCAATGGCGTTGACAAGATATCTGCTGATCGGATCGGCATTGCTCTGGTGCGGCGGCGCGAGCGCCGCCGAAATCGGCGAGCCGGCCCCGACCTTCGAGCTGCCGGCGCTCCAGGGCGAGGGCCGGGTGGCACTGGAATCATTCCGCGGGCGGGTGGTGCTGCTCGATTTCTGGGCCTCCTGGTGCGCTCCGTGCCGCAAATCGCTGCCGCTGTACGAACAGATGAATCGGGAACTCTCCGACGAGGGGCTGACCGTCGTTGCGGTCAATCTGGACGAGGAGCCGGCCGAGGGCATCCGTTTCCTCGAACTACATCCGGTCAGCTATCCGGTGGCCAAGGACCCGGCCGCAACCGTCGCGATGGCCTACGGCCTGAAGGCGATGCCGATGTCCTACCTGATCGACCGCGACGGCCGGGTAATCGACCTGCATCTGGGGTTTCGACCCTCGGACATCGAGCCGTTGAGACGGTCGGTCGAAGACGCGCTTGCCCAGGACGGGAGTGAAAATGAAACTGCCGATTAGAGTGCTGGTGCCCCTGACGTGCCTGTGGCTCGGCGCCTGTGCCACGGTGCAACCGTGGGAACGCGGACGGCTGGCGCGCCCGGAGATGCAGTGGGACCCGGATTCGCTGATCGCGGCCCATCGCAATCAAACCTATTTCAGCAACGAGGGCTCCAACGGCGAGATCGGCGCCGCGGGTGGAGGCTGCGGCTGCAATTGAGCCAGCGGAGTGCCAGCGGCTCAGAATTTCTGCGCGCGCTGTCGAGCGCGGTGCTGGCCTTACCCGCGATTGCTGAATCCCAGGAACTGGACGGGCCCGAGTTCAGCTACCGCTACAGTTTCTACAATGAGGACGCCACCACCGGGGCAGACGTGTTTATCGGCGAGGGCGACCGCTACGAGATCGACATCCACCAGCTCGAGTTCGAGACCCCGGTGGGCGAAAGCGGCAGCTTTACCCTGACCGCGGCGAACGAGTCGATGAGCGGCTCCTCACCCTGGTTTCTGCTGCCTGACCCGAGCGGCGAGCCGGTCCAGGTACTGAGCGGCGCGACCATCGTCGAGGAGCGCTACGAGCTTTCGCTGGCCTACGGCCTCGAGCGCGACCGAGACCGCCTCGGATTCTCGCTCGGTTGGTCCGACGAAGACGATTACGAATCGCTGAGCGCAGGGTTTGAACGCTCGGTCGACTTGAGCGACCGCCATAGCACGGTCGGCTATGGCTTCAGCGTGTCGGCCGACAAGCTCGCGCCGACCGACGCGGCGCTGTTCGGGCGGATCGCGCGCGCGGACAAGCACCACGTGTCCGGTTTCTTGAGCTTCAGCCGGGTGATCGACCGCGACTCGGTGGTCCAGGCCGGACTGCAGCTCAAGCAGCTCAGCGGTTTTCTGTCCGATCCCTACAAGCAGGT
>JBFGYD010000345.1:0-3639 GCA_041587615.1 Lysobacterales bacterium | reverse complement strand
GGCCAGTCGAAAATTCCGGCAACCGATGCAAGATACGGGCGATCAGGACCCCGGCCGAGTGGGCTCCGGCGGGTCGCGGTAACGGTTCAGTGCGCGGCGGGTCTCGGTATGGATCCAGTCGCGTCGGAGGGCCTGCTCGACCTTGGCCGCGGCAGCCCCCCGATCGAGGCTGTCCATGGCCGCCAGCGCCGCTTTCGCGACCCCGGGGTTGTTGGAGTACAAGAGCGTGCTCAGCAGCTCGACGTCGCCGGCGTCGCCGGTTTGCTGCAACCCGCGGGCCGCGGTCAGAACCAGCGCCGGCACGAAGGAGCTGAGATCGTATTGGGTGCCATACTGAATGATGACCTTGCGAAAGGTCTCGGCCAGCCAGCGACCCTGCAACTCAGCGTCCATTCGCAACGCGGTCTGTAGCAGCAAGTCGCGGTGCTGCGGGATGAGCTCGTCCAACGCCAGCAGCGACTCGAGTTTCGCCGCACGTCGTTGGTCCATCTTGGCGCTCAGATCGGGTCGCAGCAGCAGTTGAGAGGCAACCAGCGAGCGGCTGCGTGGGTCCGCTCGGCCCATCTGCTCGAGCAGCGCGTCGAGCTGTCGCTCCGCCTGGGCCGGATCGCCGACGACTCCGGGCGAGAACAGATAGCTGATCTCGGGCGTCTGTTCGAACAGCGCCACCGTGCCGGGGCCGCGGACCTTGGCGATCGCCGGGCCGTCGGGATCCGTTTCGTAGCCCTCGCGGAATCGCCGGTTCTTGCGCAGGTGCGACCACGCCACGACGTAGCGGCTGCCGACGACGACCGTGGCGGCGGTGGCCGCGTCGGTGCGCAGCAGAACCTCGTCGGGGGCCTCTCCGGAAACTCGCTTGCGGACCGCAAAACGGATCGTTTGCGAATCGGTCTTTTCCAACGCAGTTACAGAGGCGATCCGAATCAGCTCCGGGTCGGCAAGCAGTTCTTCGATCGGCGGGCCGAGAGGTCGGGCGGCTCCCGCCGGACCGCTTAGCAGCAGGCCCAGCAGCAGGCCGGTAAATCCATTGATCGACGATGCGGGTGCATCCATGGCGCCTTCCTTTTGTTGATGGTGGTCGGTGACTCGGCTCAAGGGGCTGACAGTCGCCCAAGCCGTCGAGCGCGGCAGGCTAACATCTTTCGAGGTTTGGGGTCGCGATCAGCCGGCGCCGTTGGTGAGCAGCACGCGGCCACCGAAGCGGCCCCGGCGGGCCGCGCCGATGGCCCGTCGTCTGCTCGCGGCCGCGATGGTGTACTTCCAGACGTAGTCTTCGGCCCGCAATCGTGCGGCGTGCCAGCGATGGCCCCGAACCCCGGGCACCAGCCCGAAGAGCGCAACCAGCAGGGCCAGGACCCCGATCAGCAGCAGAGGATCGTCGTACCAGCGGGTGGAGAATCTGGCCACGTCGAACATCAGCGTCGACCATGCGACCAAGACGAGCGCGGTCGATCCCATGCCGCGCCAGGTGGCCCAGAGCGAGGGAATCAGAAACGCGCTCCAGGAAAATCCACGGGGGATGGCCTCGTAGCCGAACTCGGGGTGCTGGTAGACGTCGAAGATCCTCATACGCCGGTCGCCTTCGAAGGTGTCAGAGCCGAGTTTCCTTCGGAAATCGGGTCTGCCCCCGGCGCTGGAACACCGAACCGGATCACCGGTCCGATACCCAGCCGCGCTCGTTCAGCTCCGCGGGTCCGGCCAGCAGACCGTCGGCCTCGAGCGCGGCGCGCTGTTCGGCCCGGCGATCGTTCCACTCGGCCAGCAGGTCGACATAACCGAGATCGTCGCGCAGCGGCGCGAGCGCCGGGTCGTTCCTCACCCACCAGGGCGGCAGGATATCGGTTCGGCGCAGCGAGGCCAGCGCCTCGCTGGGGCGGCCGTGCTGCGCCAGCAGTCGCGCGAGGTCAAAGCGAACCGGGGGACCGTTGAATTCGAGGCCTTGGCCGAGCCGTTGCTGATGGATGGCGAGACCTTCGGCGAGGATGCGCTCCGCTTCGGCGTCGGCGCCGGTCGCGCGCAGCGCCAGCGCGTATTCGACGGCCCAACCGGCGTTGTTGGGTGTGATCCGGACGGTCTCGCCGTCGCCGAGCGCGCGTTCGAACGATGCCCGGGCGGCTGCATGCTCGCCCAGATAAAGGTAAGCGCTGCCGAGCTGGGCGTGATCGAACCACGAATCGTAGTTCGTCGCGCGTTCGCGCCAGTAAGCGACCCGTCCGGCGTGATCGCCGCGATGGATCATGATCATTGACGGCGCGAGGACGGTCAGAAAATCTCCGGGCGCAATTTTGGCCGCGTATTCCTGCCATTCCCGGGCAACTTCTTCGGCATTTAGACTGAGGAAATACAAAGGGAGCAAGTGGACGCTGTTGACCCGTTCCGGTGCGGCGCGCCAGGCGGCCAGCGACCAGCGCACCGCCTCGTCTACGCGGCCGGTTCGAAACGCTACGAGACCGGCGTTCTGCTGGCCGGCGCCGCGTTCCGGGAACAGCTCGATCAATTCCCGCGCCGCCTCAAGCGCCTCGTCCTGACGACCGAAGTCGCTCAATCGACCGGCGATATTGCTGAGCAGCGTGGGGTGCAGCGGCTCGACGGCTCGCGCCCGCTCGTACGCCTCAAGACTTTCGCGCGGCTCGCCGGTGCGGTTCAGCACACCACCGAGCCACATCCAGGCCATCGCGTTGTTCGGATTCCGCTCTACCGCCCGCTGCAGCGCCTCGTGCGCTCCTCGCGCGTTAAATCGCTCAATTTCCAACAGCCCGAGCGAGGCCCAGGCGTCGGCCGAATCCGAGTCCAGCTCGAATGCCCGGCGGATCGTGGCCTCGGCGCGCTCCAGGGCGAACGCTGAGTCCAGATCGCTGTAATCCAAGGACAGCAGGTAGGCATCGGCCAGGCCGGTCTGCGCGGGGACGTAGCTCGGGTCCAGTTCGACCGCCCGCTGGAGATATTGGATCGCCTTGGCCAGCGACTCGGGCGTCCGCTGGTGCCACTGATGGCGCCCCTTGAGCACCAGTTCATAAGCTTCGGTACTGTTCGTCGGCGCGGTTTCGCGGATTTCTCCCAGCAGCGTCTCCTTCAGCGCCGCCACCACCGCGCGCGCGATTTCGTCCTGGATCGCGAAAACGTCGTCCAACTCCCGGTCGAATGCGTCCGACCACAGGTGATACCCGCTCTCAGCCTCGACCAGTTGCGCGGTGATGCGGACCTTGTTGCCGGCCTTGCGTACGCTGCCCTCCAGGATGTTGCGCACCCTCAGCTTCTGGCCGATCGTGCGCAGATCCTGATTCCCGCCCTTGAAGGCGAACGACGACGTGCGCCCGGTCACCTGGAAGTGGGGGACCTTGGCCAGCAAATTGAGCAGTTCTTCGGCAATGCCGTCTGAGAAGTATTCGTTTTCCTCATCCGAGCTCATGTTGACGAAGGGGAGGACGGCGATGGATTTTTCCGGTGGGAGTCCGGATCCGGCCGGTGGCTCCGGTCCGGCGCTGGTCGCCTTCGAAGGGGTCAGAGCCGAGTTTCCTTCGGAAATCGGGTCTGACCCCGGCGTTCCCCGGCTTTCGACCGGGGCTGGATCGGAGCCCGCGCTGAGGTAGAAGCGGTCGAAGAGCAGGAAGCCGATGGCGACGACGACCAGAGCCATCG
>JBFGYD010000344.1:0-3665 GCA_041587615.1 Lysobacterales bacterium | reverse complement strand
TACTGGAATTGCAGGACAGTTTCAACGCGCTGGAGCAGGCCCGGATGCCGGTGCTGGCCGCCGTGCAGGGGGCCTGCATCGGCGGCGGGGTCGACATGATCTGCGCCGCCGACAGCCGCTATTGCACCGAAGACGCCTATTTTTCGATCAAGGAGACCCAGCTCGGCATGACCGCGGACCTGGGGACGCTGCAGCGGATTATCCACTTGATACCGCACGGCCTCGCCCGGGAACTGGTCTACACCGGGCGCAAACTGAAGGCCGACGAGGCGCTGGCCTGCGGTCTGGTCAATCGAGTGTTTGCGAGCCAGCAGGAAATGCTCGATCAGGTCATACATTTGGCCGGGGAGATCGCCGCCAACTCGCCGCTGGCGGTCGCCGGTAGCAAGGAGATGCTGAACTACGGTCGCGATCACGGCGTCGGCGAGAGCCTGAAATACATGGCGACCTGGCAGTCGGGCATGCTGCACCGACGTGACCTGATGGAGGCGCTGGCGGCGCAGAGGGAAAAGCGCGCGCCGAAGTTCGAGGACCTCTGGCCCGAACAAGGGCCAGCCGAGGACCGCCACCGGCGATGATAGTATCCTGTCACCGAAGCATTTCGGAGGGAGCAGGATTATGAGCGTTATTCGCCGATGTTTGACGATCGGCTGCACCGCGCTGGTGGCGCTGGTGGCGATTCCGTGCGCCGCGCTGGCGGCCGCGGTGGAGGAAAAAAAGGCGCCCGGCGGCCATCTGGCAATCACCGAGGTGCTGGTCGACATTCCGGCACAGAGCCTGTTGATCACCGGTTCGGACTTCGACTTCGGCGGTCCGTTGACCGTCTCCTTGGGAGAGATCGGTGAGATCACGCCGCTGTGCTTGGCCGATTTCACACCGCCGCAGACGATTTTGTGTGACCTGTCGGTCGGTGGACTGCCGCCCGACGGCGATTACCTGCTGACGGTGGCCACCGGCAACGGCCAAAGCCAGAACGCAGATTATGACTTGACTATCGGCGCGGTGGGAGAGCCCGGTCCCCAGGGCGAGACCGGACCCCAGGGACCGCCCGGCCCACAGGGCGATCCCGGTCCTCAAGGCGACCCGGGACCGCAAGGCGACCCGGGACCCCAAGGTCCCGAAGGTCCGCAGGGACCGACCGGGCCCCAGGGTCCCGAGGGACCGCAGGGCCCCGAGGGTCCGCAGGGACCCACCGGCGGCACCGGGCCGTTCGAAATCACAGTGCGCACCGTGGTCTCGGATGTACCCAATCAACCGGCGCCGGTTCCGTCCCTGACCCAGGGCTACGTGACGGTCGAGTGCGATCCGGGCGAGGTGCCCACCGGCGGCGGCTTCCAGTGGACCAACAGCCCCGGCACGGCGCGCACGCTGGGCGTGCGCGACTTCCCGGTCCTCAATGCCGGAATCTGGGGCTGGACGACCGAACATTTCGTCATCGACTCGGCGGACTTGGCGATGCGCTCCCAGATCAAGGTCTACGTGGTCTGCACCGTCGGCTCGGGCGTGTTCCCGCCATGACGCGCGCGGTCGGCTTGCGGCAGTTCGTCCTGACATTCGCCCTGGCCGCGGGCTGGAACCTCCTAGCCGCTGAGCCGACGGCGGACGGTACCGCCCGCGAGAGCACGGGCGAGGGCGGTTTCGAGGTTTACGATGCCGAGTTGGGGCAATGGGTCGAGCCGGTCGAGTTCTGGCTCAACTACGCGGAGCGGCGCGGCGGCTTGACCTGGGGCCGCGGCTCAGAGTATCCACCCTACCGCGAAATCAAAGAGTTCGACACGTTCATGGTGGAGTTGGAGCAGGGACCCTGTCTGATGCAGTTCTTCCACACGCGCTGGCGCCGCGCCAACGACGTGCGGCGCTGGAACGATCGTTTCAACGCTTACGGCGGCTGCGCCCATGTGTTCGACTGATGGCCGGCGGCTGGGCCAAAGACGGGGCGGTGCAGGACCAGATCGACGCCAGCGTGGCCGAAGCGGTGGATCGCGCGCGCGCCCGTCTGGGGCGAGGTGAGAGCCTGGCCGAATGCGAAGAATGCGGCGCGAAGATCCCGCAGGCTCGCCGGCGCGCCGTTCCCGGCGTTCGCCGCTGCGTCGCCTGCCAGGAGGACGCCGACGCTGCGCAGGGGCCGAGCGCGGGTTACAACCGGCGCGGCAGCAAAGACAGCCAGCTCCGGTGAGGTCGTCCCCGCACATGAACTTCCGCTAGCGCCGCGAATCGAATTTGTTGTCTGACGTGTCTCGCTGGAGGGGATACCAGCGGCGAGGATAATTTGACGTACTGGTTCGCACGTACGCTTCGAGCAGGCATTGCCGGTTTGCTCGTACTGACGGCCGCGAGCGCGGCCGAGGGGGATCTTTCGGGCCGGCTTGGCGATGCGAAGGGCTATTACGTCCCCGAGCCGCCGCCTCCCACCGTCGGGGTTGCGGTTCCCGCGGGCGTGTCCGGGTTATGGTACGACCCGCTGCTGGATGGCGAGGGCTACAACTTCATAGTGACGGAGACCTCGGAAGGCCCGGTGCTCGTGGTCTTTTTCTACGGCTTCAGCGCCGCTGGCGAGCGCCTGTGGCTCGTCAGCGAGAATATCCCGCTGGACATGGACTTCGGGCAGCCGGTATCCGCGATCGTGTACGAGGCTCACGGCGGAACCTTCGACGCTCCCGCGCCGTCGGCGGGGGCGCTGAGCGCCTGGGGCAGCATGACGCTGCTGATGGAAGGGTGCCTTGACGGCACCATCGTCCTCGATGGCGGCGACGGGCAAAAAATCAGCGTCGTCACCAAGCTCGCCGGGATCGAGAGTCTGGACTGCGATTCGCCCTCCAAGGGTGTGGCCGCGGGTCAGGCGGGTCTGTGGTTCGATCAGTCTCTGGACGGGGAGGGCTACAACATTATTTCCTCGGCCGCCGGGACGGTCGTGTTTTTTTACGGTTACAACGCGGCTGGCGAGCGCCTCTGGCTGATCAGCGACGTCTCTACCGGCGACTCCGGCGGCGTGTTCACGGTACCGGTATGGGAAGCGGTCGGGGGCACTTTCGCAACGCCGGTCCCGTCGAGCGAGTCACTCCGGGCTTGGGGATCGATCAGCGTGGATCTGGGCTGCAGCGACGGCAGCATCACCCTGGACGGCGCCGACGGCGTCAAACTCAGCAGCGTTGCCAAGCTGGCCGGCATCGCCGGGACGGGTTGCTAATCTGACGCCCCATCCGGTGCGGCCGTGGGCGCCCCGGCGGTTCTGCTGACAAGATACGCGTGCAGGTCCTGGACCTCGCGATCGGTGAAATAGGCGAATCGCTGCTTGGCGACCAGCTCCATCAGCTCCAACTTGCGACCGCCTAAAGGCTCTCCGGTCTTCATCAGGTGGGCGAAGTCATCGGCGGAATAGGCCGCGGCGACGGCCAGATTGGGGGCCGAGCCGTCCGACGCGCCCTCGAGATTGCTTCCGTGACACTCGGTGCAGGACGTCACCGCCAGGTAGCGGCCGTGGGTCAGTGGATCCTCGGGATCGAAAGTGAGCCGCGGCTTCTCGTGGTCGATCGCCTGAGCGGCGAACGGGTTCCAACCCTCCACGTGCCAAAAGAAAAACAGCAGGCCGCGCACCATCGGTCCGAGCCAGGTTTCGGGCAGTGGCTCGGTGCCCGGCGGTTTACTGCGTAGGTAGGCGATGACCT
>JBFGYD010000343.1:0-3671 GCA_041587615.1 Lysobacterales bacterium | reverse complement strand
GCCGAGTTCGCCGCTGCCGCGCGCGCCGCGCTCGAGAAAAGCCTGACCCGCGAAAACCTGATCGCCGAGGTGGCCTACTTCGAACCGGATGATCGGCGCAGTTTCGAGCGTCCCTACGGGATCGCCTGGCTGCTGCAGCTCGCCACCGAGCTGCGCCAGTGGGACGACGCCGACGCGAAGCGCTGGCTGTCCGCGCTCGGTCCCCTGGAAACACTGATCGAGGCGCGCCTGAGCGACTGGCTGAGCAAGCTGTCGCACCCGATCCGCACCGGCGAGCATTCCCAGACCGCGTTCGCGTTCGGCCTGTTTCATGACTGGGCGGTCGCGGCCCACAAGGACGATTTTCGGTCGCTGCTGGCGGATCGAATCCAAACGTTCTATTTCGACGACCGAGATTGCCCCCTGAACTACGAGCCCTCCGGTCAGGATTTCCTGTCGCCCTGCCTGGCCGAGGCCGATCTGCTGCGGCGCCTCCTGCCCCCGCCCGCGTACGCGAGCTGGCTGGGCCGTTTTCTGCCCACGATTCCGACCGACGGCGCGGGCGACTGGCTCGCCGTGGCGGTGGTGACCGACAAGACCGACGGCAAGCTGGCGCACTTGGACGGCTTGAACCTGAGCCGCGCCTGGATGCTCGAAGGCATCGCCGCCGGCCTGCCCGAGGACGATCCCCGTCGGGCCGCGATCACGGCCGCCGCCCGCGACCAAGCCGCTTCCGGGCTGGCCGCGGTGACCGGCGAACATTACGCCGGCGGCCACTGGCTCGGCAGTTTCGCGACCTACCTGGTCACCCGCCGCGGACTCGCCGCGCGGGCCGATTGAGAGTTCGATCTCGAATCGATACGCGCTAGACTGGACCACAAGCCGGTGGCTCCGTTCTTTCATACTCCGCGTGACAGGCCGTTTCTCCGCTTCCTGACGGCACTCTTGTGCTATTTCGCGCTGACGGCAACCTGCTCCTCGCAGAACACGACCGCGCCTCGCGTGCGTTCGGTGACGATCGCCCTGCCCGAGGAGCAGCATGTTTACGCGAACCAAAAATACGTAAATCTCGGAAAAGAAGGACTCGCGCAAACCTTCCGGCTCCGGAAAGGCGAAGCGGCGTATCTCTATGCGAAGGGTCGTGCGCGCTCCAGCAGCGCCGCGACGATGCTGGACGGCCTCCGGGTGACCTGCGCTGGCGGATCGATTGTCTCGACGCAAAACCACGTCGGCGTGGACGCCGAATGGCAAGCCGTGCGGAGGCTGTTCGCCGCGCCGATGGACGGTAATTACACCTGCCGTGTGCAGGCGGTCGTCTTCTCCGGGTCGGGTAGCTCCACCAAGGACTACCATACCTACCTGAAAGGCGCCTCGAACACGTCCATGATCGTCACCTACCCCGTCCGTGGCAGGGCATGGGGCACCGAGAATGATGTTGCGATCGCCGGCTACGGCGACGACTGTTGTTACGGGTCCGCGAGCGATTTGGTCAAACGATGTAAGTCCAACACCGAATGTGTCTACATCGGGTCGGGGCCCGCGGGGCGCGAGGAGTACCTGCTACGCAGCCGGAGGCTTACGGTACCCGCTGGCAAGACCATCGACGTCTACTCGGAACCGGAGCTGACCGTTTGCTACCAGGGCACCGGCAGTTGTCCCAAGAATCGCCACGGACCGGGCCCCGGTGGCTCCACGCTGGACCTGCGGCTCGTCATCCAACAGATCAACGCCAACGGCAGTGTCTGCGCCACAACCCACTCTCCGGCATCGGGTCATAAACGGTTTACGATCTCCCACAATGAACACCACAAGAGGGCTCATCTCGTCGCTTACGACGTCGCACTAAAGCCCGCGTGTCGTAACAAGCAGTTCGTGATCAAGACCTATGCTCGACTCGTCGGCGGGAATCCCGTCAAAATCGAACGCGGTATCAACGGCAGCTCGGGTTATTCCACCGGCTTTGCGTTCTACTCGCCGAAGTGACGCTGATGATCACTTCGATAATCGATGTAAGAAACCGTTGCTTAAGAAGGCCCGATCAGACGATGAGGCGGCTGAGCGAGACGGACTCTCAGACGCTGCCGAACGACAGCGTCGCGCGCAGACCGCCGCCTTCCCGACCGCCGATGTCGACGGTCCACTCGTACAACTCGCAAAAGCGGCGCACGATCGCGAGCCCCAGGCCGGAGCCCTTGCCGCGCGCGGTGCTGCCCCGGTAGTGGCGGTTGAACACCTGGCGCAACTCGGTTTCTTCCAGTCCCGGGCCGGTGTCCTCGACCACGACCTGGTTGCGCCCGACGGTGATGTCGACCCGCCCCTGGTGGGTGTATTTGAACGCATTGCCGATCAGGTTTCCCAGCGCCACCGCGATCACCGACTCGGGCGCACACACCAGGAACGACTCGTCGACCTTGACGTTGACGTCGACCGGTTTGGTGCCGATCTGGAAGCGCTTGAAATCGACCACTTCCTCGACGATCTTGTCGACCCGGAAGTACTCGCCGGTGGCTCGGTCCACCCGCTCGCCGCGAACCAGATGCAGCAGCGCCTCGGTCAGCTCGGCCGATTGCTTGGTCGCGCGCTCGATGCGCATGAGCCGGGTCCGGGTCCGCTCGTCGACGTCCGGTTGCGCCAGCAACAGCTCGGTCGCGCTCTTGATCACCGACAGCGGGGTGCGAAGCTCGTGGCTGACGTCGGCGTTGAATTCCTTGTCGCGCACGACCAGCGCGGTCAGCCGATCGGCGTATTCGTCCAGCGCGCGGGCCAGTTGACCCACCTCGTCGTCGGCGTAGTTGGGCGCCAGCGGCTCCGGATGGATGTTGTCCCCGAGCGTGGAAATGCGCTTCGCGAGGTCCGACACCGGTGCCATGACGCGCTCGGACGACCAGATCGCCAGCGCCAGGGCGAGCAGCGAAAAGGCCACCCCGGCGCCGCCCAGGAACCCGAACAGCAGCAGGTTTTCGCGCGGGTTGGGGGTCGCGTCGTAGACCACGTAACCCCAGCCGATCGGGCGCTTGTCGACCGCGATCTTGTACAGGTGGTTGGCGGTGCGGAGTTGGTGGATGCCGTTGGGCAGCGCGAGCAGCTCGGTCACCCGCTGGTGCAATTCCTTGTCCTCGGGAAATCCCGCCAGCAGGCCCTCGCGAGCACGCTCCGGGCGACCCAGGTAGGCGTAGTAGCGCGACGAAAACGCCTCTCCGCGGGAAGCCGTGCCGGATTCGATGTTGTCGAGGTGGTTGGTCAGGTCGGAGCTCAGGGTCTGATCGATCAGCGCGCTCTGCAGATACTGGCGCATGCCGAGCGCGGTCAGCGCAAACAGCCCGCTCAACAGCGTGCCGAAAATCAGAAACGAAATGATGATTCGGGCGCGAAGCCTACGTTTGAACCGCATCGGGGTGGACAAGCCGGTAGCCGATACCGTGCCGGGTCTGGATCAAGGGTACGTCGAACGGCTTGTCGATGGCGTTGCGCAGGCTGTGGATGTGGACCCGCAGACTGTCCGAGTCCGGCAGTTCCTCGCCCCACACCCGCAGCTCTAGTTCGTGCCGAGAGACGACCCGCGGCGAGGCTTCCATCAGCCGCTGCAGCAGCTTGAGCCCGGTTGGGTTCAGCACGATGTCCTTGCCTTCGCGACTGACCGTCAGCGTGTCCAGGTTGTATTCCAGGTCGCCCACCTTGAGCACTCGCGGCTC
>JBFGYD010000342.1:0-3689 GCA_041587615.1 Lysobacterales bacterium | reverse complement strand
CGGGCCGCGACGCAGACGAACTAGCCAAAACGTCCCGGCCCCCGCCAATGCCGGAGCCGCACCGCCGTCGGCGGAAACGGCACCCCAACTACGCATTGCTCAGCTTCTAGCCTGGATGTTGCACGAGTTGCCGGAATTGTCGGCGGATTCCACGAGTGCAGCTTGTTCGATCGTCCGCCGAGTCATAGCCGTAGCTATGGCTCAAGGAGGATCGGGCGAGATGCGCCGTGCAATCCGACGACAAACCGGCAGCGTGAGACCCCGATGCGACGCAGAAACTCAATACGCGTAACTTATGCAGTCTGCGGGTTCGCGCCAGTGGGCGCAGGAGTAGAGCCCGGGCCCGAACCAGCCGTTGCCCTCGTCATACTCGCGGATCAGCACCAGCAACCGGTAGGTGGCTGCCTGGATGTGGGCCGACAGTTCGGTGATTTGGTCTTCCAGTTCGTCGAGGCGCTTGCGGCGCGCCATGCGCTGTTCGTAATTGAGGTAGGCCATGGTCGATTCCGTTCGAGTTGGTAACTGTATTAATTTACACTAGTATTTCAGATATATACAATTTTTTCATATATTTATATTACCCATGTGATCAACGGAACTGTGCTAGCACAAGCCCACGACGTCACGCCCGGCACCATTGGGCATCGTCCAGCGGACGAGATCCAATTTTCCGGCAAATAGGACTGATCGGGCCGCGCCATCGCGGCCGGCGCGAGGGGCGGGCTATGCGTCGAATACGACGTTGACGCGGCGGTTGTGGCGGCCTTTTTTCTCGACCTTGCTGACCCGGACGGGGCCGATTTCGGCAGTCCGGCGTACGTGCGTGCCGCCACAGGGCTGCAGGTCGACGCCCTCGATTTCGAGCAGGCGGATGCGCCCGGCGCCGCGAGGCGGCCGCACCGACATCGTGCGGACCAGGTCCGGCTGGGCGTCGAGCTCGCGTTCGGTGATCCAGCGCGTTGCGACCGGGTGATCGGCCGCGATGAGTTCGTTGAGACGTTCGCTGACCGCTTCTTTGTCAACGGTGTCGGTCATGTCGAAGTCGAGCCGCGACTTGGCCGCGGAGATGTTGCCGCCGGTCACCGGGAATGGCAGCAGCGAGCCCAGCAGGTGGAGGCAGGTGTGCATTCGCATGTGGGCGTATCGCCGGTCCCAATCGAGTTCCGCCGTGACCTCATCACCGGCCCGGAAAGACTCACCTTCGGCCAGGAAGTGGGCGGTCTCGCCGCTGGAGAGGCGGCGCGTGTCGACGATCTCCGCGCGCGTCCCGTCGGCGCCGATGAGCCAGCCGGTGTCTCCGGGCTGACCCCCGCCCACCGGATAGAATACGGTTTGATTGAGCGCCACGTAGTCATTCTCAGCCACGGTGACCCTGGCGGTACAGCAACGCAAATAGGCGTCGTCGCTGTACAGCGCGTGGGTGATGATCCCGGTGCCCATCGTGTTCACATCCAGCCTCGCCCGATGAAATGGATCAGCAAACCTACCAGACCTCCGACCAGCGTGCCATTGATGCGAATGAACTGAAGGTCGCCGCCGATGGACAGTTCGATTCGACGCGCCGTCTCAGCGGCGTCCCAACGGCGAACCGTACCGCTGATCAGCAGACTCGCCTCATCGCCGAGTTCGCCGACCAAATACTCCGCGCCGTTCTTGAGCCAGCGGTCGAAGGTCTCGAGCATCTCGTCGTCGGCCAGCGCATCCTCGGCGGTGCGCTCGATCAGATTGGCCAGGAAGCGGACGAAGTCGTCGTGGTGTTGCTCCAGCGCGAAGCGCACGGCGGCCGCGCCCTCGGCCCAAAGCTCTTCGCCTAAGCGCGCACGGTGGGGTGTTCGGCCAGCGCCGCCTTGATCTGCTCAAACCGCCGCGCGCGAGCGCTGTGCGGATTGGTCAGGTCGGCCGCCAGTCTCGCGAACTTGTCGTCGAAAACAACCCGAAGCTCGTGCTCGGCGTCGAGCACCATCGCCAATAGCTGGGTCTGGATCCGCTCCACCATCTGGTCATAGATCCGCTGGTCGACGAATTCCGGCACCCACCACGGGCTGCCGCGCTGCATCTGCGCGCGGATCGTCTCCTTGTGGTCCTCGAGCAGCGAGATGCCGACGCGCATGATCTCGGAAAACAGCGCCTGATGGTGGCGATTATCCGCCAGCGCCTGGAGCAGCCGCCCGGCCGCCGGCGCCGTGGGCAGGCCGCGCAGCCGGCGCAACACGTTGCGCGCAAAAAAACGCCGGTAAACGGGCTGCTCGAAAGCCGTGATCAACCACGTCAACAGCCGCGCCAGCGCTTCGGCCATGGACTCCGAGTGGCGCGAGCACCAGCCAAAAATGGCGCGCGCCGCGGCGGCGTCCTGGAGCCGGCGGTGGAGCGTTTCCGGGGTCAGGAAATGGGTGCGCACGAAGCGCGCCATCGCGTCCCCGATCTCGTCTTTGCGCCGGGGGATGATCGCGGTATGCGGAATCGGGATTCCCAGCGGATGGCGAAACAGCGCCACTACCGCGAACCAGTCGGCCAGAGCGCCGACCATCGCCGCCTCGGCGAACGCGCGCAGATACCCAACCCAAGTAGACTCGTCAAGGGTCAGCGTCCACACGAACACCGCCGCCATCAGGCCCAGCAGCAGCAGCGGGATCGCTTTGGTCCGGCGCAGCGCGAGGGCTTGTGCGGCCTCCTCGGGCCCCAAGCTCGAGCTCGGATTCAAAAACTGACGCGCCCGGTCAGCATGTCCTTGAACATGACCCAGTCACCGGCCAGGCTGTAAAACGGGTGTTTGAAGGTCGCCGGCCGGTTGTGCTCGAAGAAAAAATGGCCGACCCAGGCAAATCCGTAGCCGCAGATTGGCGCCAGCAGGAGCCACCAAGCGTTGCCCGCCACGACGCTTAAGACGACGATCGCAATGACCCCGAGGGTGCCGATGAAATGCAGGCGACGGCACACGGGGTTGGCGTGCTCGGCCAGGTAGAACGGGTAGAACTCGGCAAAGCTGTTGAACGCGCTCATGAGGCAATCTCCGCGAGGGATCCTAACCCGCATATTGCACGAGCCCGGTGAAACTCAGGCAATACGCGGGTCAAAATCATACCACCTCGTTCTTTGCTTCTTCCCACAGCCGGTCGAGCTCGGCCAGGCCGGCGTTTGACAGCTCGATTCCGCGCTCGGCGGCCAGTGCCTCGACCGCCCGGAAGCGCCGTTCGAACTTGGCGTTGGCCCGGCGCAACGCGCGCCCGGGGTCGGCGCCCGTGTGCCGCGCGAGCGCGATCGCGGCAAAGACCAGATCGCCCAGCTCCTCCTCGACCCGCTCCACCGGCGCGCCCGCATCGACCGCCTCGCGCAGCTCGGTCAGTTCCTCGTCCAGCTTGTCCAGCACGCCGTCGGCATCGTCCCAGTCGAATCCCGCGCGCGCGGCGCGCTGGTGGAGCTTCGCCGCGCGAATCCACTCCGGCAGGCCGCGGGTCAGGCCGGCCAGCGCCGAGGAATCGTGGTCACCGCTCCGCTCCTGCGCCTTGAATTCCTCCCAGGCCAGGGCCTGCGCGTCGGCGCTGGCGACCTGCGCGTCGCCGAACACGTGGGGATGACGTTGGACCATCTTGTCGCAGATCGCCTGGACCACGTCGGCAAACCCGAACAGGCCGCGCTCCGAGGCCATCTGGGAATGGAACACGACCTGGAACAGCAGGTCGCCCAGTTCG
>JBFGYD010000341.1:0-3715 GCA_041587615.1 Lysobacterales bacterium | reverse complement strand
GCCGGAAGAGGACGCACCGCCGCCGAATCGGGAACTGCTCGAATTCATCGGCAGTTTTCAGACCGCCAACGGTGAATGGATCGACCCGCTGTCACTGCCTGAGACGAAGCAAGACCAAAGCGAGGATGAAAGCGAAGAGGACAAGCAGGATGATCAGGACGCTCCTGATTCTGATCCTCAGCGTTAGCGCCGCCCAGGCCATCGAGTGGCACGAGCTGAGCGAGCGTGAGCAGGAGCTGCTGCTGCCTTTTGCCGAGGATTGGCCCAAGCTGCCCTCGGAATCCCAGGCGCGGCTGCGCGCCGGCGCGCTGCTGTGGGCCTCGATGCCGGCCGAGGAGCGAAAGCTCGCCCGCCAGCGGTTTCACGAATGGCAGCAGCTGAGTCCGACCCAGCGGGAGCGGATCCGCGACCGCTACCGCCGCTTTCGCGAACTGCCGCCCGAGCAGCAGCGTGTGCTGAAGGAAGTCTACCGCCGCTTCCAGGCGCTGCCGGCGCCGCAGAGAGCCAAGCTGCGGGCGCGCTTCGAGTCGATGTCGGCGGCCGAGAAACGCGCTTTTCTGCAGGGTCTTCGGGTCGGCCAGCACGGCCGGCAAGAAACCGATCAATACCGGCCGCTGCAGGCGATGCCGGCCCACCAGCAGCGCTGGTTCCGGGTCGTGGCGCTGTCGCTGTCGCAACCGGCCAGAGCCCGCCTGACGCAGATGCTGCGCGGCGGCAACCCGGCGCGCTGGAATCGGCTCCAGCAGACCCTGGAACCGATGACGATCGCCGAGCGCGAGGACTATCTCCTATCTCAGCACGTAGATTGAAACTCAGCACGGCTGAGGCAAAAAAAGGGTCAGGTCAGAGGCCGCAGAAGCAGTAGGCGAACACGCCGACCCGGTCGTTGCGGGGCTGTCCCAGCAGTAGCTCGAGGTCGGAGCGGACCGCACCGTCAAGCAGCCTCGATACCCAGGACCATCGGCTGGCCAAATTGACCGCCGGCAGGCCGGCGGTCAGATCCAGCAGAAACTGTTCGAAGCGCGACGGCTGCTCTTCGACGTAAACCACTCGGTAGTCGCTAACGCCGCTCCGAGCCGCGGCCGCGGCCACGGCCTGCGACAGGCCGCCGAGCTGATCCACCAGACCGCGTTCCAGCGCCTGGCTGCCGCTCCATACGCGGCCGCGGGCGACTCGGTCGACCGCCTCCGGCTCCAGTTCGCGGGACTCCGCGACCTTGGTGATAAAGCGCTCGTAGCCGTCGTCGATGATCTGCTGGATGATGTCTGAAACGTTCTCCGGCAGCGGCCGGTCGGCGCGCAGGGCGCCGGCCAACTCGGTCGTGCCGACCCCGTCGGTGTGGATCCCGATTTTTTCCAGCGTCCGGGGGAAATTGGTCAACAGCCCGTAGATCCCGATCGAACCGGTAATCGTGCCCGGGCTGGCCCAGATCTCGTCCGCGCTCATCGCAATCCAGTAACCGCCCGAGGCGGCCACCGAACTCATCGACACCACCACCGGTTTGCCGGCCGCCCGGGTCAGCTCGACCTCGTGTCTGATCCGCTCCGAGGGCAGCACCGAGCCACCGGGACTGTCCACCCTGAGCACGACCGCGGCAATTTTTTCGTCGTTGCGGGCCTGGCGCAGCAGGCGGGCGGTGGATTCGCCGCCGATCGTACCCTGGGGCTGCTCGCCGCCCAGGATCACCCCCTGGGCCACGACCACGGCGACTTTCTGCTGCAGCGGATTGGGCACCTCGCGGCGGGCCGCGAGGTAGGTCTTGAAATCGATCTGTCGAAAACTGTCGCCTTCTTGCGCGCCGAGTTCGATCAGGTGGTCGCGCAGCTCATCGAGCGTGGCCAAACGGTCCACCAGCCCGGCCCGAAGCGCCGCCTCCGACGCCCGCCCGCCGGCCGCGCGCAGGTGTTCGGCGAATCGATCGATGTGGTCTGCTAGCACCTGCGGCTCGAGCGCGCGACCGCCGGCGACGTCTTGCAGGTAGTCGCTCCACAGGCCGGACAACCAGTAGCGATTGGCCTCCTTGGAATACTCAGACATGTCGTCGCGCACGAACGGCTCGGCCGCGGACTTGTACTCTCCGACCCTGAACAGGTGCACGTCGACGGCCAGCTTGTCGAGACCCTCGCGGAAAAAATTGCGGTACACGCTGTAACCTTCCAGGAACACGATGCCTTCCGGGTGGAGCCAGATCTCGTCGGCCAGCGAGGCCAGGTAATACTGCTGCTGGCCCATCCCGTGGGAATAGGCGAACACCTGTTTTCCGGCGGCCCGGAAGCCTTCGATCGCGGTCCTGATCTCTTGCAGCTTCGCCAGTCCGATGCCCCACAGCGAATCGGTATCGATCAGGATCCGTTCGATCCGCTGGTCGGCGGTCGCCAGTTCGATCGCGCGCAGCAGGTCTCGCATCCGAGTTTCCGGGGTTTCATCGTCGAACAACTGCGCCAGCGCCCGCTCGGTCGGATCGACCGAATACTGTTCCACCACCATGCCCGCCGGATCGAGCACCAGTACGGTCTGATCGGCCACGACGATTCCGGTGTCGCGCAACACCACGGCCAGAATCAGGAAGACGATCAACAGAAACAGGAGGTTCAGGACCAGACGCCGGGTGCCGTCGACAAATCGCCACAGGCCGCCGAAAACGCGGCCAAAAAAGCTGGGTCTCTCATTCATGCGGGCTAGTCTACTGGGTACCCGAACCCAAGCCAATGTGGCCAAGGTCACTCGGCGAGCTTCGCCAAAACTTTGTTGCCGTCGCCGATCGCGCCCCCCGATTGCCGCCGATCAATGGTAAATCTGCTTTATTTCAAGCGTTTGTGTTCAGCACTCATCCTGGCACGGTTCCTGAATAAGTATGACGTGACGAGATTTCGATCGTTTTGAAGGAGACATGCAGATGGGCACGATTTCCAGATTTCGCCACGTTGTGTCGGCGAACGTCAACGCGCTGCTGGAGCGCGCCGAAGATCCCGAGAAGATGCTGGCCGCGCTGATTCGCGAAATGGAGGATGCGCTCGGACAAGCGCGCGAGGCGGCGGCCGGACTGATCCGCGATCGCAAGCGCTTCGAGCGACGGATCGAAGAACTCAAGGAGCAGCAAGGCGAATGGGAACAACGCGCCGAGCGCGCCGTCAGCCGCGGCCGCGAGGACTTGGCGCGGGCCGCGATCGCAAGCAAAGTTCGTGCGGCCGAGGAACAGCGGCAGTGTGAATTCGCGCTGTCCCAGGCGGTCGAGAGCGTGACCCGGGTCGATCAGGACATCAAACACCTGGAGAGCCGACTGGCCGAAGCGCGCCGACGCCAGCAGCAGATGAACAAGCGACCGCTGCCGGCGGCCGCCGCGGTGCGACGCTACGCCTCACCCGCCGATCGCAAGCTGGCCGACGTGATGGGCCGTTTCGAGCGGCTGGAAGCGCAGTTGGATCACCTGGAAGCGCGGGTCGAGGCGTTCGACCTGGGCGCGCGCCCGCACGCCGCGGGCGATCCGGATGATCCCGCGGTCGAGGAAGAACTGGAGCGCCTGCGCGCGCGCGTCGCCGGGGGCACGCCGGCGTGAGCCGAATCCGACACCGTCCCTGGCTCGGCGGCGTTTGCGCCCACTTGGCGACCTGCCTGGGCTGGAACGTCTACGGCATTCGGGCCGCGGCCATCGTACTGGCCTGGCTGGCGCCGCTGGCCACGCTGCTCGCCTATCTGCTGGCCGCCTGGTGGCTGC
>JBFGYD010000340.1:0-3715 GCA_041587615.1 Lysobacterales bacterium | reverse complement strand
GACGATTTGGGTAAAGCCCATTCGCCGATAAAAGCGCGTGCTTTCTTCAATATCGGCGGCGGGCAAGGTCACCTGATTGAGATCCATGCTCCGCTCCTTTATACGAACTGTTCACCGGCTTTGATTTTCTCCGCCACGATCACCGGCGCGATAAAGCGTTCCCCGTATCGATCCGCCAGTTCGCTGCAGCGCCGGGCGAAGCGCTCGAGCCCGTAGGTGTTGACGAACTGGATGAATCCCCCGGTCCAGGCCGGCGCACCGATGCCCATGATCGAGCCGATGTTGCCGTCGGCGACCGACCGCAGCACACCGCTTTCCAGGCACTTCAGACTCTCGATGACCTGGCGCAACAGCAGGCGATCCTTGACGTCTTCATCCGAGATTGCCAGCTCGGGTTTGTAGTAAAGCTTCAGCAGCTCGGGCCAGATTTCCTTGCCGCCGTCCGCGCCGTACTCGTAGAAGCCACCGCCGTGATGGCGGCCGCCGCGGCCGTATTCTCCGGTCATTGTCGCGACGGTTTCACGGAGGAGTTCGCGCTCGCCCCAGCGATCGCCCACGCCCATCATGTCCCAGGTCTCGGTGAGCTTCTGGCTCAAGCTCAGGCTGACCTCGTCGTGCACCGCCAGCGGTCCCACCGGCATCCCGACGGCCTTGCCCAGATTGTCCACGCGCACCGGGTGGACGCCTTCTCTGAGCAGCCGGATCCCCTCGTCGAGGTAGGTGCCGAAGGTGCGCGAGGTGAAGAACCCGAGCGAGTCGTTGACCACGATCGGCGTCTTCCTGATCTGACGGGCGAAATCGAACGCACCGGCCAGGGTGTCCTCGCTGGTCTTCTCGCCGCAGATGATCTCCAACAGCGGCATCCGGTCGACCGGCGAGAAGAAGTGCAGGCCGATAAACTTGTCGGGTCGGCTGCTGGCCTCGGCCAGCCGCGTGATCGGCAGGGTCGAGGTGTTGCTGCCCCAGATGCCGTCTTCGGCCAGGAACCGCTCGGTGGCCGCGGTGACCTCGTTCTTGAGATCCAGGTTCTCGAACACCGCTTCGACGATCAGATCGCAGCCGGTGAGGTCGGTATCTTCGCCGGTCGGCCTGATTCGGTCCAGGGCCGCGGCCTTGTCGGCCTCGCTCATGCGGCCCTTGGCAACCCGCCGGCTCAGCAGTTTTTCCGAGTAGGCTTTGCCCTTCTCCGCGACCTCTCGCGACAAATCCTTGAGCACCACGTCGATCCCCGCGCGGGCGGCGACGTACGCGATCCCCTGCCCCATCATGCCGGCACCGAGAATCCCCAAGCGCTTGCACCGGCGCGGCGCGATGCCCTCGGGGCGGCTCGCGCCGCCGTTGACCTGGTTGAGCTGGAAGAAAAACGCCGTGATCATGTTCTTGCATTCCGGCGTCGTGACCAGCCGCGTGATCGCGCGACTCTCGACCCTGAGCGCGGTGTCCAGATCGAGCCGGACGGCCGCCACCGCGCAGTCCAGGATCGCCTCCGGGGCCGGCAGAAGGCCGCGCGTCTTTTGGAGCAGCATCGGCGGCGCCATCATGATGACCTGCGCCACCCGGGGCGAGTCGGCGCCGCCGCCGGGGATCTTGAAGCCCTTGCGGTCCCAGGGCTGGACCGCTGCCGACTCGTCGTTCCGGTGCTCGGCGATCCAGGCCTTGGCGCGCGGCAGCAGATCGTCCAGCTCAGCGACGGTCTCGTGGATCAGACCGGCTTCCCGCGCTTGTTCCGGCGTCACCCGCTTGCCCTCCAGCAGGTAAGGCAGCGCTGCCTCCAGTCCGACCAGGTTCACCATTCGCACCACGCCGCCGCCGCCGGGCAGCAGCCCCAAAGTCACTTCTGGAAAGCCGATCTGGACCGATCGATCGTCATAAGCGATGCGGTGGTTGCACGCGAGGCAGATCTCGAAGCCACCGCCCAGAGCCGACCCGTTGATCGCCGCGACCACCGGCACCGGCAGCTTCTCGAGGCGCCGGAGCTGGCCTTTGATGCGCTCGGCGTCGGCGAAGAAACGCGCCTCTTCGCCGGACTTGACCGCCAGCAGCGCGTTGAGGTCGCCGCCGGCAAAGAATTCCCGTTTGGCCGACGCGAGGATCACACCGCTCAAGTCCGTCTCGGCCTCGAGCCGCTCGACGGCGGCGCCCATCGCGGCGTCATACTCGGCGTTGATCGCGTTGACCGGGCCGCTCATGTCCATCGTGACCGTGACGACGCCGTCGGCGTCCAAGTCATACCGGAATGCACCCATCAGACGCGCTCGATGATGGTCGAGATGCCCATCCCGCCGCCAACGCAAAGCGACAGCATCGCGCGCCTGAGGTTACGCCGCTCGAGTTCGTCGAGCACGGTGCTCAACAGCATCGCGCCGGTCGCGCCCAGCGGGTGACCCATCGCGATCGCACCGCCTGCGACGTTGGTGATTTCGTGGTCGATGTCGAGATCCTGCATGTAGCGCAGCGGCACCGCCGCGAACGCTTCGTTGATTTCCCACAGGTCGATGTCTGCGGGGCTCAAGCCGGCTTTCTTCAGGCACTTGCGGGCCGCCGGGCCGGGACCGATCAGCATGATGATCGGGTCGGTCGCCGTGACCGCGGTCGCCACCACCCGCGCGCGGGGAGTCAATCCTAAATCCTTGCCGGCTTGTTCGCTGCCGATCAGGATCGCCGCGGCGCCGTCGACGATGCCGGACGAGTTGCCCGGCGTGTGCACGTGGTCGATCCGATCCAGCGTGTTGTACTTTCGGAGGATGATGTCGTCGAAGCCGTACGCGCCCATCGCCACGAACGAGGGCTTCAGCGCGCCCAGCACCTCCATCGTCGTGCCCGGCTTGATGAAGTCGTCCTTATCGAGAATCGTCAGTCCGCCCTCGCCCTTGACCGGCACCACGGAACGGTCGAAATAGCCGCTGTCGCGCGCGTGGGCCGCGCGCCGCTGCGATTCGACCGCGTAGGCGTCCACATCCTCGCGGTCCCAGCCGCCAAGCGTCGCGATCGTGTCCGCGCCGATACCCTGCGGCACGAATCCGGCCTTGATCGAAAATGCCGGGTCTCCGCCCATCGCGCCGCCGTTGCTGCCCATCGGCACGCGCGACATCGACTCGACCCCGCCGGCAACCACCAGGTCCTCCCAGCCGGAGGCTATTTTTTGCGCCGCGATGTTGACCGCCTCAAGTCCCGACGCGCAGAAGCGGTCGAGCTGCACCCCGGGCACCGATTCATCCCAGTCCGCGTTCTGCACGATCATCTTGGCGACGTCCGAACCCTGCTCCCCGATCGGCGTGACGCAGCCCATCACGACGTCGTCCACGTACGCGGTGTCCAGATCGTGGCGCGAGGCCAGTTCCCGCAGCAGCGAGGCGCCCAGGTCGATCGGCTTGACCTCGTGCAGCGCGCCGTCTTTTTTGCCCTTGCTGCGCGGCGTGCGCACCGCGTCGTAGATGAAAGCGGGGTAGGTCATTCCTCTTTCTCCCTTCCGAACAGCTCGTCGAGCTTCTGCTCGAACGCGTGGTAATTCAAGAATTCGTACAACTCGTCGCGGGTCTGCATCAGCTCGATGACGCCCCGCTGGGTACCCTCCGCGCGCAGCGTCTTGTAGACCTGGAGCGCGGCGAGATTCATCGCGCGAAACGCCGACAGCGGATACAGCGCCATCGCAATGCCCGCCCCGGCCAGCTCCGAGGTCGTATACAAGGGAGTCATGCCAAACTCGGTAATATTC
>JBFGYD010000339.1:0-3718 GCA_041587615.1 Lysobacterales bacterium | reverse complement strand
CTACTACTCCGAGTTGGTGGAGGGGCCACGCGCCGAGACCATTGCCGAGCAGCGGGCGCGTCTCGCCGGAGCCGAAGATGAACTTAAGTTCCGCCAGACCGAGTTCGAGCGCCTCAACGCCCTGCTGGAGCGCGGGCTGACGTCCGCTGAGGCGCGCGATCAGGCCAAGGCGGCGCTGGATTCGGCGCAGGCCGCGCGGGCCGCCGGCGCGGCTCGGCTGTCCGAGCTGACCGCGGGCACCAGGGCCGAGCAGCTCCGCCAAGCCGAACAGGCGGTCACCGCGGCCGCCGCGGCGGTTCGCTCGTATGAACTCGATCGGGCGCGTTTAACGGTGCGCGCGCCGGTGGCCGGGGTCGTCGACAGCCTGCCGTTCGAGCGCGGCGAGCAGCCGGCGGCTGGGCAGGTGGTCGCGGTGCTGCTGGCCGGCGATCAGGCCCATGTCCGAGTGTACGTACCAGAGCGGCTGCGGGTCGGAGTGTCGCCGGGAACCCGGGCCGAGGTGCGCGTCGACGGACTCGAGGCGACCCTGTCGGGGCGGGTTCGGAGGATCGAGAGCGCGGCCTCGTTTACGCCGTACTTCGCGCTGACCGAGCGCGATCGCGGCCGGCTGAGCTATGTCGCCGAGGTCGAGATCGACGGCTATGAGCGGCGCCTGCCGGACGGGATCCCGGTGGTCGTCAGCTTTCCCGACGCCGCGCCCGCGCGCTGATGTCCGCGCCGTCCAAAGTGCGCTGCGACCAGACCGATTGGGCGATTTCGGCGCGCCGATTGACCCGCCGTTTCGGGAGCTTGACCGCGGTCAACAAGGTAGACCTCGACGTTCCGAAGGGCCGGATCTACGGCTTTTTGGGGCCGAACGGCTCGGGCAAGTCGACCACCATCCGGATGCTCTGCGGGCTGCTCAGGCCCAGCGCCGGCGGGGCCCGCGTGCTCGGGCTGGACGTTAGCCGGGAGCCCGAGGCGATCAAACGGCAGATCGGCTACATGACCCAGCGATTCGCGCTGTACGGCGACCTGAGCGTGATCGAGAACCTCCAGTTCATGGCCGAGATCTACGCGCTGGACCGGCGAGAGCGCCGCTCGCGCGTGGCGGAGTTGCTCGCTCGCTACGACCTGGCCGAGCAGCGCAAACAGCGGGCCGGCACCCTCAGCGGCGGCCAGCGGCAGCGCCTCGCGCTGGCCGCGGCGACTCTGCACCGGCCGCGGCTGCTGTTTCTGGACGAGCCGACCAGCGCGGTCGATCCCAAGAGCCGGCGCGACTTCTGGGAATCGCTGTTCGAGCTGGCCGACGGCGGGACCTCGATCCTGGTCTCGACCCACTACATGGACGAGGCCGAGCGCTGCCACCGGCTGGCAATCCTGGATCGCGGGGTCAAGGTCGCCGATGGCTCGCCGGCGGAGCTGGCCGCGGCGCTGTCGGTCAACGTCGTCGAGGTGCAGGCCGAGGAGGCCAACCGCGCGCGCCTCGCGCTGCGCGAGCAAGCGCAGGTGTTCAGCGTGACGCAGCTCGGGCTGCGCCTGCGGGTGTTGATCCCGAAGGATCAGCCCGATCCGCACGACTGGGTCCAGGCGCGTCTGCGCGAAGCCGGGCTCGACGGCCAGGCCCGGCCCACCGAGCCGAGCCTGGAGGACGTGTTCGTCGCCGTCACTCAAAAACCGGAACTTACGCAACATGCGGGCTAACCGATGAAATCCTGGCTGCGCCTGGCCGCGATCATGCGCAAGGAAGTGCGACAACTCCTGCGCGACCGCCTGACCATCGGCATGATCGTCGGCATCCCGATGATCCAGCTGGCGCTGTTCGGCTACGCGATCAACACCGACGTGCGGCACCTGAACGCGGCGGTGGCCGACCAGGCCGGCACCCACCTGTCGCGCCAGTTCGTGGCCGATCTCGAGGCCTCGCAGGTGGTCGACGTCGTGGGCGCGGTCGCTACCCCACAGGAATTGATGACGCTGATCCGCGCCGGACGAATTGCGGTCGGGATTCACGTTCACGCCGACTTCGACCGCCGCATCATCGAAGGCCGTCAGCCGGCCGCGCAGGTGCTGGTCGACGGCACCGATCCGACCATCCTCGGGGTCGCCAATCAGCTTGCGGTGATGACGACCCGCTTCGACAGCCAGCCCGTAAGCGCGCCGACGCGCCAGATCGAGGTGCGCAATTTCTTCAACCCGGAACGGCGCTCGGCGGTCGCGATCGTCCCCGGTCTGACCGGCGTGATCCTGACCATGACGATGGTGCTGTTCACCGCCGTGGCGATCGTGCGCGAGCGCGAGCGCGGCAACCTCGAGCTCCTGATCGCGACCCCGGTAGCGACGGGCGAGCTGATGGTCGGCAAGATCGTGCCGTACGTGATCATCGGACTGATCCAGCTCTCGCTGGTGCTGCTGGTGGCCGACCTGCTGTTCCGGGTGCCGATGACCGGCAATCTGGGCGACGTCTACCTGGCCGCGCTGGTGTTCATCGTCGCCAACCTGTCACTGGGACTGGCGATTTCGACCTTCGTCCAGACCCAGTTTCAGGCCATGCAGATGGCGTTTTTCGTATTCCTGCCCTCGATCCTTCTGTCCGGCTTCATGTTTCCGTTCGACGGCATGCCGAAGGCGGCCCAGGCGATCGCCGAGGTGCTGCCGCTGACCCATTTCGTGCGCCTGATCCGCGGCATCATGCTGCGCGGCGCCGAAATCGGCGAGCTGAGCGGCGAACTCATCGCCCTGGGCATCTTCGCCGCGGTGACGATGACATTGGCGATGCTGCGGTTTCGGAAGCGGTTGGACTGACTTGCCTTCTCTCCGGCGTGGGTCCGGCCGGAGCCGCTCGCTTCATTCGGCTTCGCCGAACACCGCTCGGCGTCTCAGGCGTGGGGTTTCGGATATGGTGGGGTTGAATGGGGGAATTCGCTTCGGCGAGGGTCCGGCTGAAGCCGGGCCTCTTCCCTTGCACGCCGATGCGCGCAAAAACCGAAACCCACCTCGGACCTACCTCGTGATGCGCCGTTAGGACGAATTCGTTGCGGCTTAGGAGGCGGAGAGAGAACTACGGCCTTTTTCGACGGCCCGGGACCAGCCAGGACCGCGGCAGGTTGCGGTTTTCGCTAAGCAAAAGGAGCGGCTAGGTGAGAGCCGTTCTGTAAGTCGAGTCGCGGAGCGGTAAGGAGCCGGCACGTCCTTGTGCCGGAGTTGCGAGCACCTCCGACCGAGGCCGGAGGAGGGAGGAAGGCGTTAGTCCAGCAGCGACCGGAGCATCCAGGCATTTTTTTCGTGCACCTGCATCCGTTGGGTCAGCAGGTCGGCGCTCGATTCGTCCCGGGCCGCGTCGACGGCGTCGAACACGGAGCGGGCGGTTCGCGCCACTGTCTCTTGGCCGATGACAAGCTGACGCACCATTTCCATGGCATCGGGGGTGCCGGTTTCTTCTTCGACCGAAGATAGCTCCTTGAACTGGGCGTAAGAGCCCGGTGCCGGGAAGCCGAGAGCCCGAATTCGCTCGGCAATTTCATCGACCGCGAGCGCCAGCTCGGTGTAATGCTGCTCAAACAGTTCGTGCAGGGTCGAAAACATCGGCCCGGTTACGTTCCAGTGAAAATTATGCGTTTTGAGATACAGGGTGTAGCTGTCGGCAAGCAGTCGCGAAAGCCCCTCGGCGATCTCGTGTCGCTGCGGCTCCGCGATGCCAATGTCAATCTTCATTGTTCGTTGCTCCTGCACGATTTCG
>JBFGYD010000338.1:0-3734 GCA_041587615.1 Lysobacterales bacterium | reverse complement strand
GGAATACCTTATCCAGCGGGCCGCGGGCTGGCCATGCCGTCGCGGGAGTCGCCCCAGCGAGCACGACCGGACCATGGCCGGGTGGTGCCTGGCAGGAAACGGGTGGATTATGCCAGGTCCTGGAAATTTCGCGCGCGGTCGGGATGAACGGGCAGAGCGCCTGCTGGATTCAAGGAGATTGTACGGAGGCTGAACCTGCGCACCGTGTCTGCGCTAATTTAACATAACATACCTTATGCGCAGTTTTGTCTGATTACTCAAGGGTCCCATTTCGACCCGAGTCGGCTCCGAATCGGCCCACAGAGGCTTGTGCAAACTCCGCACAACTACGGATTTGCCCAGTCACTCGAACGAGTGTAGCTTGGAGCTGGGACCCCAACGAAATGAGGTAAGCCGCTGATGAATTTTCGCAACCGTGTCCTTGTTGTCGTCAATCGGAGAGCCGAGCGGCAGCTGGCGCTAGATCGCGCCGCCGAGCTGGCCAAGGCGACCGGCGCTGAACTTCGGCTGCAGGCAGTGGCCTATGAACCCGAGCTAAGCGGAAGGATTTTTTACTGGGACGACGACGAGCAAGCGGCCGCGCGCGAAGCTCGGCTCGACTCGACCGTCACCTGGCTGGAGGAACGCGCCGCAAAATTAGATCTGCCGAGAGTCAGCATGAATGCCGACTGGGGCCATCCGTTCGACCGGGTGGTGCTGTCGGCGGTCTCGGATTACGCGCCGGACGTTCTGATTGTGCAACCCAGAGGCGGCGTCGGGGCACGGCTGAGCCTGACCGAATGGCGCCTGCTCAGCCAATGTCCGGTGCCGGTGTGGCTCGCTCGCGCCGCGAACTGGAACATCCCGCCCAAGGTCGTGGCGGCGGTCGACCCGTCGGGCGCGGAGGACAAGCCGGCGTCGCTCGATGCCGATATCGTCGCCGCCGCCGCCTCGGTCGGCCGCGCGTTCGGCACCGATTTCGGCGTGCTGCATTCAATCGACGAAATTCCGAGCGCTATTGGGATCGCCCAAGCGCCCGAGGATTACGAACGGGAACTGCGCGCGATCCGCACCCGGCGGATCAAAAAACTGCTGCCGGCCGATTCGAGCGATCGAGTCGCGATCACGGTGT
This sequence comes from Lysobacterales bacterium, assembly GCA_041587615.1. Taxonomy (GTDB): domain Bacteria; phylum Pseudomonadota; class Gammaproteobacteria; order Xanthomonadales; family SZUA-38; genus JBFGYD01. Next base: position 2,623 of record JBFGYD010000338.1, on the reverse strand, counting down.
CCAGTCTTGAACCGGCACAGGCGCTGAGAGAGCATTGCGCCGAGCACAAAGTCGATCTGATGGCGATGGGCATGCTGGCACGCTCCCGACTCGCCGACGCGCTCATCGGCAGCACGGCGCGACAGTTCGTGCCGCGCAGCGAGTGCGACGTGCTGCTGATCAAGCCGCTGCAGCGATAGGCCCAGCTAATTGCACTAATCCCAAGCGGCAAATACGTATCACCTGCCCTGCCCCGGCCTGCTGCGTTGGTCCGGGTCAGGGGCCGCACGGCCTGAAATGCAGCGGGATCGACACCGTCGCACCGTCATCGCCCGGTCCGGAGATCTCGGCCGTCAGCGCGTCACCGTCGCGTCGGTATTCGATTCGCTGCGGAAAATCGTGCTTTAGATTCTCGAATCGCGCCCAGCCTTGACCCCGCGTGACGAGCGTAAAAGACGTGGGCGGGCGGCCACCCGGCTGCGCCACGTAACGGGTTCCCTGAGCGTCGCTGAAGATGCGCAGGTACTCGAACCCGGTCGTGCGCCCGCTGGCGACGGTGCGATTGAGCGCCAGCATCACGCCGCCGGCCATCGGCAGCCAGAGTTCCTCAGTTCGCGCCCCCTGAGAATCGCTGCACCAGTGACCGCTCAGCCATCCAAAATCCTCGGCCCCGGCCGGCGCGTCGATCGTTGCGGCGCCCAGGACGAGCGCTAGTGCGCCCCCCGCGACGGCGGTTGCTGTTCTCATGAGCTTGCTCCTACATTGGTAAGGGCTTTAGTGTCGCGCATTGGGCGGCTCGTTGACTTGAATAAAAGCGCAAAATCAGATCATGCAATACCAGGAATTCGAGGTGCCCGAATCGCTGCGTCGATACGTGCACTGCGCCTGGCGCCTGCATGATCCCGTGCCGGCCGGCGATCCGGAGACTATCTACCCGGACGGTCGCTGCGAGCTCATGGTGCACTTGGCAGACCCGATGTCGATGTTCGAACTCGACCGTGGCTGGTGTCAACAGAGTCCAACCCTTTTCGCCGGCCAACTCAGGGCCGCGATTCGGCTGGCCGCTCGTGGCGAGGTGGACTGCGTCGGGGTCAGACTCAAACCGGCCGCGTCGGCGTGCGCGCTCGAGGGCCCGCCCGCGAAGCTGCGGGACCGGGTCGTGGATCTGTCCCGGATCGATGCCGAATTCTCAGACCGTCTTACCACCGCGGCCCAGGCTTTCGCGGCCGAGCCGACCTGCCCCGCGCTGTGGCAACTGCTGGAACAAAGGCTGGTTGGTCGACGCGTGGACCGCAACATCGAGTCCGCGGTCGCGCGGCTGGAGCGCGACCACGGACAAACGCGGATAGAAGCCCTGGCCGAGGCCGAGGCCATGAGTCTGCGAAGTCTTCAGATCCGCTTTCTTCGAAACGTAGGCTTGAGCGCCAAACAGTTTGCGCGCGTCGTCCGATTGCAGGCCACCATTCGCGCTCTGGACGCCGGGACCGGGTCACTGGCCGACCTGGCGCTCGAAGCCGGTTTTTCGGATCAATCCCACGCAACCCGCGACCTCGCGCGGCTGACCGGCCTGACACCGGCCCGCCTGCGCGCCGCGCTCCACGAGCAGCGCGAGGACGAGGCGACGATCCGCCTGGCCGCCGCGTTCGTGCGCGGACGGGGCCCGGATGTTGACTAACAATTTCCCCGGGCGCCCTACCCCGGTCGGCCGTCGATGCGCGGGCGCGTGAGAATCGCCCAATAGCCAAGCACAAAGACCAAGAAGGCAAGTGACCAGAGAGAGCCGGACACGACGATCGTCTCCCGGTGCAATGAGGTCGGCATGACGCCGGACAGGACGCGCAAGACGGCGGCGATCTGCACCAGCGAAAAGGCCGCGATCTCGACCGGACCAACGACGAGGGGCCGCCCGGTGTGACCGAGCGCGCTACGCATCATCATGGCCAGCATGAGTCCGCTCATCGCGCCGAGCGTCAGCGCGTGAACCGCGGCGGCATCCGGGATGACGTCCATGCCGGCAAAGACCCGCAGCAACAGCGTGATCGGAATCCACGCGTACGCCGTGGGCAGCATGCACAACAACGGATTGCGGACGGTGAGATACGGCCTCCAGAACAGCCAGCGCACCCCGTGCGCCAGCGCCGCCGTCCCCAGCAGAACGAGCCAGAACAAGGTCGGCAGCGGACGCCAGAACTCGACCATTCCGGCGGCCAATATCAGGACCAGGGACCCTAGCGCCGCGATCTCGACGCTGATCCGGTTTCGCAGCTTTGCCGCGGCGATCGCGTTGTTGGTGAAGGCCGGGATGACCCGACCTCCGATGATCGCCATCAGGATGGTGAAGGTGTCCAGAGTGAGCCAAACGGCGAGGCGAAGATACTCGTGGGGGAGCCATTGCTGCGAGGCAAAGTGATAGAGGACATTAGCGATCGCCAGCGCGGTCAGGACCGCGAGCAGTTTGAAGTTTCGGGCGTTTCCGCTGCGCCAGATTGGCAGCGCGATCACCACCGCGAGCGCCGGCAGGAACGCGACGTCGACGAGCATTGCCAAGCCGGCCGGACCGGTAAGCATCAGCACCCGCGCCAGTGCCCACAGCGCGGCCAGAGCGGCCAGTCCGACGCCCGTGGGCGTCGGCCGCCCGGTCCAG
>JBFGYD010000337.1:0-3736 GCA_041587615.1 Lysobacterales bacterium | reverse complement strand
GGCGCCGCGTTCCGCCGGGGCCGCGCGATCTTGCCGCGCATGCTCGATGCGCTGTTCCCTCAGCGCGACCTGGCCAAGGCCGCCGGCGACGAGGTCGCCTCCCAGGCGATCAAGATCCTGATGAACTCGTTTTACGGGGTGCTCGGCACCCCGGCCTGCCGGTTCCACAACCCGGCGATCGCCAACGCGATTACCGGCATGGGCCGCCACGTGCTCAAGTGGACCCGACGGTGGTTCGAAGACGCGGGCCATCCGGTGCTTTACGGTGACACTGACAGCCTCTTCGTGAGGTCTGCCGGCGGGCCGGACGTGCACGCCGAGGGCGAGCGACTGGCCGCTGCCGTGACCCGGGCCGTTGCCGCTTACGTCGAGTCGCGCTGGCGGGTCGCCAGCCGGCTCGAACTCGAATTCGAGAAATTGTACGTCAAGCTGTTTTTACCGTCGGTGCGCCACGGCGAGACCGGCGCGCGCAAGCGCTACGCCGGTCTGCGCGAGGGCGCCTCCCCGCACGAGGTCGAGTTCGTCGGCATGGAGGTGGTGCGGCGCGACTGGACCGAACTGGCCAAGCGGGTGCAGCGGGAGCTGTACGCGCGGCTGTTCGCCGGTCAGGCGGTGGACGATTACCTGGCCGACGTCGTCGCCCGCGTTCGCCGCGGGGAGGCCGACGAGCTGCTGGTCTATCACAAGGGCCTGCGCAAGCGTCTGGCCGACTACACCGCCAGCACGCCGCCGCACGTTGCCGCGGCGCGCAAGTCGCCCAATCCGCCGGGCCGGGTCGTGTCTTACGTGATCACGACCGGCGGCCCCGAACCGCTGGACGCGCGCGAGCACCCGCTCGACCTGGAGCACTACGTCGACAAGCAGATCAAGCCGGTGGCCGAGCCGGTGCTGGCCACGCTCGGATTAGAGTTCGAGCAGGTCATCGGCGATGACCGCCAGATGGGCCTGTTCTGAGCAGCGCTGACAGGGCGGGCGCAATTTTGACCCGGGTCAATAGGCCCGGTCCGCCACTGTGTTAACAGGGGTCATCCCGCCCGAGATCAAGGGTGGTTCCAGCCGGAAGGAGGTGAGTCATGCAACGTATCTTCTTTGGAAGAATTCTATTCAGCGCAGCGCTGTGTTCGATTCTGGCCGTGCTACTCGGCTGCACGCCGGCGAAGGAACACGGGGTTGCAAGCCTCGATGCTGCCCAGGAGCGGGTCATCGAGGAGCTATATCGAGGAGAGCTCGGCGATCGCGCTCTGTTCGCCGCATCGGAACCGAGGGTCGCGGGCAGCAAGATCGCGACCTGGCGCGAGTCGGAAACGGTCTCGGTCCGCGAGACTTCGTGGTTTTTCTTTGTCGACGAGACGCCTGGCGCAAACTGGGAGCACCCGGCAAAGCTGATCCTGGTCGAGGAGCGAACGGGGAAGATCTGGGCCTATGAGGTGCTGACGCCGCCGAGCGACCTGCACGAACTCCAGGCGAGGAGTGCAATTGCCAAACAGCAGATGGAGGTCATCCGTCAGCTCAGGGAGTCGGTCCTCGACGACCAGCTCTACAGAGAGTTCGACCAGTTCGATCTCAAGCAGCAGAGATACGCTATGCTCGTAAGCGGGGGCTGGAATGCGAGCTCGAACTATTCGCGCTATTGGAATGATCTGTCCTCGATCTACCAGGCTCTAAAGGACAAGTACGGCTACACCGACAACCAGATTATCGTTCTCTACGCCAACGGAACCCACAGCCCCGATGAAGACCTCGACGGCGACGGCACCGGCGACATCGATTTCGCGGCGACCAAGGTCAATCTCACGACGGCCATGCAGCTCGTGGCCAACGGCATCGCCGCCAACGGCAAGTTCTTCTTCTACGCCACCAATCATGGTGGCCATGAGGGCGGATACGACGCCACACTCTATCTCTGGGGCGAGACCATACGAGACGACGAGTTCGCGCCGCTGACCGCCAATATCAAGGCCGCCAACGCGATTTACGTGATGGAGCAGTGCTTCAGCGGTGGCATGATGGACGATATCCTCACCGCTCAAACCTATCCCTGCACCAATCCGCGGGTGTGCGTGATGACCGCCGCGAAGCACGACGAGGTGTCCTGGTCGGCCGATACCGAGGGCGCTTACGACGAGTATGTCTACCATTGGACAGCCGCAGTTCACGGTCAAACGCCCACCGGTACGGCGGTCAACGCGGACTCCAATGGCGATGGCGTCGTTTCCATGTCCGAGGCGCACGAGTATGCCAAGGGTCAGGACAGCAGGAACGAACACCCCGTGATCGGTTCGTGCGTGACAAACGCGTGCGGCACCAGCCTGGCGTTTCCGTGATGGCAGCTTATGAAGGCAAGGAAATCGACCGTCCGCGGGACAACTGATCAGGGAAGCCGAGCGGCGGGATCATGACCCGTGCGCCGGGTTCGGCCGCTGGCCGAGCTGGTTCGGGACCTCGCGGAGTTCGTTATCCCGACCGATCGTCCTCGAGGCGCTCGACCCAGTGGTAGTTCTCGCGCTTAAGGGTCCGTTCGCCGTCCCAGCGATACGCGACCAGCTTGCCGTTGGTGTGGGCGACCGAGTAGTCGAGGCACGCGACGTTGACGGCCAGGGGCTCGGGCTCGCCCTCGAGCCAGTAATGGCCGATGAACACGGGCGGCTCGTCGGGCGGATAATCGATCGCGTGCTCACCCTCGATCGGATCGTGCGGAATGCGCGCGCGGGCGCTGTCCGAGCCCATGTAAGCATCGTGGTAGGTGCTCGCGGCCCGGTCCCACCAGCGCACCCGCATGTGTTCGCGCACGGTGCCGTCCTTGTCGCTGTAGCGGACCCCGGGCGGCAGCGGAATTTCCTTGCCCTTGAGCAGGGTCTCGATCGCGTCGTACTGCCAGCGGTCTTCGCGGGCGGAAGCCTCGAGCAGCTCGTCGCTCAAATGTTCGGCGCCGTCTTGAAATCCTCGGATGCGCTCGATCCAGGCCAGGTCCCAGCAGGCGTGAATCACGCGGATTTCCTCGAGTTCGAGCCACAGCGGCAGCGTTCTGAACCAGTCGATAACCTCGGCGTAGTCGGTCGGATGGGCGCCGTAGGCTTCGAGAAACGCGCGGTGCTGGCGGGTGTTCTTGGCTGAATTGGGGCGCAGGAAATCGTCGCCTCTCGGATCCGGCGTGCAATAGGCGATCGCGTTGTACTCGTGGTTGCCCATGACCGCCAGCGCGGTGCCCGATTCGACCATCGGGCGCACGGTGTCGACCACCCCGCGCTGGTCGGGACCGCGGTCGATGAAGTCTCCGATGAAGATCGCCCGGCGGTTGGGGTGGCGATAAACGCCGTCGAGCCGCGCGTAGCCGAGCCGCGCCAGCAGCGCGCGCAGCGAATCGCCGCAGCCGTGGACGTCGCCAATCAAGTCGAATCCCATGTGCTCTCCGCGTAAGCCCGATACCGATAGTACTTCGGGCTGCTGTCCAGGCGTAGGTGCAGCCAGAACACCCCGAGCCCGGCGGTGCTGACCCAAAGCGGGCGCGTGCCGAGCCGCTCGGTAACCGCTTGGCCCACGAGCTGCCACAGTTCCTGTTGCTGGTCCGCCGGCGCTTCGCGGGTGAACGCGCCAAGGTGAAGATAGGCGCCGTCGGCGGCTCGCGGGCACGGCGCGATCAGGTATGCGTCGCCGCCCAGGTTCGGAAAGCACGCCACGCCGCGCCCGGCGGCAAGGAAATGTTGCGCAAACGGCGTCGGGTCCGGGGTCGTCGCGG
>JBFGYD010000336.1:0-3744 GCA_041587615.1 Lysobacterales bacterium | reverse complement strand
GACGACGCGCTGGCGGCGGCACGCGGGTTCGATTTCGATGCGGCCCAGCGCCAGATCGAGGCGGCGGCCACGATCCGCGAAGACTCGACCGCGGTGACGCACGCGCAGGAGAGCATCGCTCAGTACCGAACCCACCAGATCGACAACGCGGCCGAAGACGCGCGTCGGGCGATGCGCGGGAGCCGTTTCAGCGACGCCGAACGCGCAATCCGGGCGGTGCGGGCGTTGGGGGCCGAGCAGAACCTGGTCGCCTCGCTGGACGAGGAGCTGCGCCTGAGCCGCATTTACAGCGTCTACCGGCCGGGGGAAACGTTTCGGGACGAATCGCCGCTTGGTGCGCTGACGCCGGAGATGGTCGTGATTCCGAACGGTCGCTTCATGATGGGGGCCGCGCCCAACGACCCCGACGCGCGCACGTTCGAGTCGCCGCGCCATGAGGTGGCCTTCGAACGCGGCTTCGCCATTGCCCGGACCGAGACCACGGTGGCGCAATTTCGCGCCTTCGTTAACGCCACCGGTTACCAGACCAACGCCGAGCAGGACGGCCGGTCGTTTGTCTACGTCGAGTTTTCCGGCCGCATCAGCCGCAAGCGCGGCATCGACTGGCGCCGCTCCTATAACGGCCGTAAGGCCGATGACGACGACCCCGTGGTGCACGTGTCGTGGCGCGACGCCAACGCCTTCGCCGAGTGGCTGGCCACGGCCACCGGCAAGCCCTACCGGCTGCCGAGCGAAGCCGAATTCGAGTTCGTGCTGCGAGGCGGGCGGGAGACCCGCTACTGGTGGGGTATGGACGGACCCACCGAAGTGGTTGAAAACCTGACCGGGGCCAAGGACGAATCCTCCAACGATCGGATCTGGACCAACTCGTTCCCAAACTATTCGGACGGTTATTGGGGCCCGGCGCCGGTGGCCTCGTTCGTCCCGAACCCGTTCGGCGTTTACGATATGGCCGGCAACGTGCAAGAGTGGGTGCTCGACTGCTGGCACGATTCTTACGTGCGGGCTCCGGGAGACGGCTCCGCCTGGGTCAACCGCGGCTGTACCCGGCGCGTGGCCCGAGGAGGCTTTTGGGGCGGGCCGCCCAACACCGCGCGCGCCAGTCACCGGGTGTCGCTGTCGCCGGATCGCCACGACGGCTCGATCGGATTTCGGGTCGCCCGCGATCTGGTCGTCATCCCGGCCCAAATCGCCGCCAACGAATAGCGTCAGCCGCCGGGATCGAGGAGACCGCCCTGGCAGGAGGCGGAACTCTGGTCCAGGCACTTCGGCGCGCCGAACCGGCCGTAGTATTTCTTGCGGCTCTCCTCGGCCATTTTCTTTTCTTCCTCGGTCGTGTAGCACAGGCGGGTGACCATGTGGGTACCGACCAGGCGCAGCCTTTCGCAGCGCACGTTGTCGTGCTCGCGGATGTCGAGACTGCCGTCGTTTTCTTCCACCATCGCCAGGACCTCGTCGGAGACCAGCGTCTTCTCGCCAGCGTTCATGCTCCGCTCGTGCGTGGCTATGCACGCGCCCAGCATCGCGAACGCCAGCACCGGGATCAAAATTCTGCTCATCGGAACCCCGCTTACGAATGACTTCGTATGGAAATATAGTCCCGCGCGCGGCGCCCCGCAAGCGTAGCCCGCATGTTGCATGCGCCGGGGTTAATCAAAATCGCGAACGTCGACGAAAGACCCGGACTGAAACTCGGCCTTCAGCCGCGGCAGCAGGCCGACGATATGGGCCGCGACCGCCGCCGGCTTCGGCATCGCGGCGGTGCCTCGCGCGCGCTTGAGCTTGAGCACTGACGGAAACTCTTCGGAATCGACCTCGGCACACAGGTAATCCTGCATCCCGGTGTCGACCAACCCTGGGGCGAGGGCGGTCAGGTGAGTATCTGTGAGTTCGTGGGCGTACAGCCCGGTCAGCGCGTTCAGGGCCGCCTTCGACAGCGCGTAGCCGCCCCAGCCGTGGCTCAGGTTCACCGCCGCGCCGGAGGAGATCAGCAGCGCTTGCGCCGGCGGCAGCGGCTTGGCCAGAAACCAGTCGAGGATGAGCTTGTTGGCCCACACGTTGACGTCCATAATCTGGCGGATCTCGGTCATCGGAGTATCCGCCAGCGGCTGGATGCGGCCCAGGATGCCGGCATTCAGAATCGCCAGATCGAGCCGCTCGACCCCGGCCAGCAGCTCGTCCAGGCAGGCGCCTACGGCATCGAGCCGAGCCAGGTCGCAGCGCTGCTGGCGCAAGCCCTCCCACGCGTCCGCGGCGCCGCGGGCCAGGCCGAAGACCTGCCAGCCGGCCGACCGCAGCGCATCGCTGAATCCGAGGCCGAGGCCGCTGGTGTGGCCGGTAATAAGAACTTTCTTCATGATTGCAGTCGCCGATATACACCAGCGCGCGGCCTGTGACCAGCGCGCGGCTCGGCGGTCGGTCTTGGCCGGGTCGGCCTACGTTCGGGCGGGATTTTGTGCCGCCGCAATGGTAGGCTACGCCGCCGCGCGTCCTGCTGGAGATTTACGCCGTGTCCCGGAACAAGAAGAGGATCGTCATCATCGGCGGCAATTTCGCCGGCCTCACCGCGGCCAGCCGCATCTCCAGCCGCCACCACGTTACCGTCGTCGATCCGGGTGCCGATTTTCAGTGGACGCCGAACATTCACGAGATCCTGTCAGGGGTCAAATCGCCGCAGCAGGTGCTGATCCCGCGTGCCGAGGTGTTGGCCCGTTTCGGTCACCGCTTCGTGCGCGATGCCGTTGAGAGCCTCAACGTGAAGCACGGAACGGTGCGCACGGCCGGCGGCGACACGCTGAGCTATGACGCTTGCGTCGTCGCCTCGGGCGGCGTGCGCGACGCCTACGGCGTGCCCGGGGTCGCCGATCACGCTATCGGGTTTCGCCATGCCCAGGATGTTCGCCGGATCGAGACCGAGCTGAAACGGCTCGCCGGGACCGGCAGGCCGGTCTCTATCGTCATCATCGGCGGCGGTGTTTCCGGCATAGAGGGCCTCGGCGAGATCCTCAGAAACCACCGGCGCGATGCCAACGTCACGACCCACGTGGTCGAAAAGGAAGCCCAAATACTGCCCGGTCTGCCGGCCGCATTGGCCGAAGACCTGAGCGCCCGCGCCAGCCGCCACCGGGTCACGTTTCACACCGGCGCGACGGTCGACAAGATCACCCCCAAACGGGTTTACTTAGAAGGGGGCGAAGTCATCCGGTCCGACCTGACGATCTGGGCCGCCGGCATGTCGGCGCCCGAGTATCTGCGCCGCTCCGGACTGATTCCGGCCGGTCACCGCTGGGTGCCGGTCACCCAGACGCTGCAAAGCCGGCAGGCTCGGACGGTATTCGCCGCCGGCGACAGCGCGGAGCTGCCCTCGCCGCTGCGCAAGCAGGCTTACTACGCGATCGACACCGGTGAATGCGCGGGCGACAACGTCGATCGCCTGTTGAGCGGGCGACCGCTCAAGCGATTTCGAGCGGCGCGCAAGCCGATGCTGATCGCGTTCGGCGATCTGGACACCTACCTGGTCGCCGGCCAGACCGTGCTGGCAAGCAAGTACCTCGCCGCGGCCAAGGAGAGCGTCTACCAGTTGTACATGGCCCGGCTGTCCGCGGCGCTGCCGCCGCTGAGCTTCTCGCGCGGTGTGGCCACGCGCTTCGCCGCCGCGCTGAAGGACCGGGTGATTCCGCAGTTGACGTCGTGCGGCGCGCTTGGGGCCATCCGGGACACGCGGGTCGTATCGCTCGGAGCCTG
>JBFGYD010000335.1:0-3755 GCA_041587615.1 Lysobacterales bacterium | reverse complement strand
CGGTGCGCCCCATCAGCGCCAGCGCCTTGCGCGCGATCCCGAACATGTTGATTCCGAATAGCTGACCGTCGTTGAAGGTGTAAGACACGGTGCCGTTGGCCGATGCCAGAGGGTTGGCTGCCCGCGGGCGGTCCAGGCTGATATCCGCGCTCAGGTTGCCGAGCCCCGTCAACACCTTGCGTCCCGCCAGATCCTCAAACAGCGGCCCGGCCTGGACGCCGCTCAGATCTTGCGTGAGCTTTACCGATCCCTGCGGCGCGGCCGGACGAACCACGAACCCCGACTCGAGCTTGCCGCCGTAGAAATCGGCGGTAATCGGCTCGAAATCGATCCCGTCGGGGCCCGACTTGACCGTGACCCTCAGATTGCTGGCGGTCAGGCCCGAGAACACCAGTTCTTCGATCGACACCTGGCCGGTGAGATTGCCGAATTCGAGCCCCGCCAGCAGATCCTCGTCGCCCGCGGCCGGCGCCTGCTCGGGCGGTAGGTAGCGATCGAGATCGAGCCGGTCGATGCTGAACTGGAACTGCCCTTGGAGGCGTTCGACGCTGCTCAGGGAGATTTCGCCTGAGAGCTTCGAATCGTCGAGCGTCGCGACCAGGTTGGTCAGCGTCGCCCGGTCGCCCTGGCTGGTCCAGTCGGCCGCCAGCGAAAAATCAGTCAGCGCCGCTGGGTCGCTGCTGCCGGGATCGACCCCAAGCGCCTCCGCAAGCCAGCGGCGGGCATTGAATCCGGGTGCCTCTAGGCGGCCTGACAGCGCCATATCGCCGCTCAGATTGCGCGCCGTCACGTCGGTCCGCAGCCGCGCGCCGGCGGACTCGATCGTGAGTTCCGCCGCGCGGAACGCATCGGCGGCGCCGTCCAGTTCGGCCGGTTGGGTAAGCTCGATGGTGACCGGCAGGTCGCCGGCACTGCCTTTCAGCTCGAGACGATCCAGCGCGACGCTGAGCGCCGTCTGCGAGAGCAGGCCCCGGATCGTGGCCCGGGCGGACAAGCGGCCGTTGAATGCGGATCCGGGCAGCGCGAGATCAAAGTCGAGTCCGGCCTCCAGCGGCCGCCCCGGCTCGATCGCGCCGGTGCTCAGGTTCAGACTGGAGAGCGTCGCCTCGATGTCGCTCGAGCGGTCCGAATAATTGATCCGCCCGTCGTCGATCCGAATTCCGGCAACGGCCAGCTTGCGGTCCACCGCGCCGCCATCGCCTTCGCCCTCGTCGGATTTGCCGAGCGAGTCCCAATTGTTGCGCCCGTTGCCGGCGACCTCGAGGTTCACCTCCGGCCTTTCCAACGCGATCGTGCCGATCTCGATCTGACCGCTCAGGAGCGGGATCACGCGGACCCGGGCCGAGGCCCGCGACACGCGCATGAATAGCGCCTGCTGGAACCCGGACGCGTTGGCCACTGACACATCGTTGAGATCGATCGCCAGCCATGGAAAAACCGACCACCCAATCGGCCCCTCGAGCTGCACCGTTCGCCCGAGTGCGGCGCTGGCCTGCAGTTCGATCCGGTCTTTGTGGTCGTTCGGGTCGAACACCAAGGGTAGGATCACGGCCGCGGCCAGCAGCACGATCACCAGTGCCGCCAGCGTCAATCCGGTCCACTTCAAGAATCGTTTCATCAGAGTTCCTCTTCTGCCTCGGCGGTATTGTGCATGTCGCCGGGCGCATATTACCAACAGTGTCCCGCGTCGCCAGGCTCGGGGCCTGGCCCGTGCTGGAGGCTCACCGCCATCCACGCTAGACTGCGGGCCGATGTCGGACATCTACATTCAACGCAAACACAGCACCGACCTGGCGACCGCCCGCAGCGCTGCCAACCAGGTCGCCGAACAGATCAGCTCACACTACGGCGTTGCCTATCATTGGGACAACGACACGCTGCATTTCGATCACCCCGGCGTCGCCGGAACCATAGAGGTGTCCGCCGACGAGATTTTGCTGAGCGCCGAATTGGGCCTGCTGCTGCGGATCTTCAAGTCATCGATCGAAGCCGAAATTCATCGCCAGTTGGACGAGACTTTCGGCTGAGCCATAGTCGACCCTTTGAGTGTAATGCGAGGCGCCCGCTTGGTCGCGCGTGGTTGACGATTGCTAACGATCTGTCGGCCCACGCTCTCTCCAGGACATCCGGTCCGGCAATATCCAGGCTATCCGAACAGTCGTTCGATCAGAGCCGTTTCACGGCGTTCGATAGCACTTAAGAATGTAGCCGATCCGTGCATTCGGCGAAACGCTTCGAATCCGTGTTCCAAAAACGTCTGCAGCTCCCCCAATCCGGCCAGCTGCGCCGGCCAGCGGGCCATCTTCAGAGCCGAGTAGATCAACGGTCGGTGGACCAGGGCTTCCAGCGCACGGCCGACAGTCAGCAGCAGCACAAGCTGATCTTCCCGTTCCTCCCGACGGCCGCAGGCTCGATAGCACTCGCCGTATTCCTGGACCGACATGCGCGCCGGATCGATCCCGCGGCGCCTAAGCTCGCGCGCCATCCTCAAATCCAGGCACAGGGTGCCAACCTGCAGTTCCATCGCCTGGCAGACGGTTTCGACCGCCGTGTGCGGCAGCAGTCTGATCATCGAGGGGGTCATGGCCCGCAGGTCCTGGTCCCGCTGCGACAGATTGCTTGGGGCGTAAAGCTCTTCAGTAAAAAAGCGGGTCGCGCGCCGGTAGCGTTCCTGAGCGGAGAAGTCGGCATAGGTCTCCTGCAGCCGACGCTTCTGCCACCGTTCGAGCTGAGCCGTCGTCTCGGCCAAGCCACGGCGCTCGGCCAGGCGCTGCAGGCGAACGCTCAAGGCCAGCGAATGCTCTAAACGTTGCTTCAACATCGAGCGGCGAGAGTAACGGAGCCCGATCGCGCGCGCCACAGTGTGGCTCGCGGCGCACGAATCTGGTCCCGCTGGAGATCATCCGTGGCATCCCGAGCCACTCGAGAGCTCGCGCTGGAACTTATGTGACTCGCGGGAGAGCCCGCATACTGCATGAAATTGATTCAGTTCAGTACATACGCAACGCCCAGTGGAACTCATGCAATATGCGGGCTAGACTCTCGGCGCCATGCTGACTCTGATCCAGGCCGATGAGTTGAAGCGTCGCGCCGGGCCGGCGCGGATCGGTCTCGCGATCGCCGGCGGCGGACCGCTCGGAGCGATCTACGAACTCGGCGTCATCCGCGCGCTGGAAGAAGCCCTCAAGGGCGTCTACTTCACCCGGCTGGACGCGTACGTCGGGGTCAGTTCCGGATCTTTCATCGCCGCCGGGCTGGTCAACCAGCTGTCGGCGGCGCAGATGTGTCGTATCTTCATCAACAGTTCCGCTCCGGAACATCCGTTCAAACCCGAACTGTTCGTGCGCCCGGCGCTGAGCGAGTACTTCGCCCGCGCCCGGCGCGTGCCCAGAGCGTTGGTCGGCGCCCTTCGGCAGCTCGCGCGCAATCCGTTTTCGAGCCCGGTCAGCGGCTCGCTCGGATCCTTCGCGCAGTTGATTCCATCCGGATTCTTCGACAACGAGAAGGTGCGCCGCTTTTTGGAACAGGTTTTCTCGGTGCCGGGCCGCACCGATGACTTTCGTCAGCTCGAGTACAAGCTGTTCGTGGTGGCAGTCGACCTGGATTCCGGGGTCGCGGTCCGGTTCGGTGTGCGCACCGTCGACCGGGACACCCTCGAGAAGTGGCGTGCGCAGCGTGGCGAGCGATCGCTGTTCATCCTCGACGTGCGCCACCCCGAGGAGTACGAGTCGGGGCACCTGGCCGGCTCGCGCTCG
>JBFGYD010000334.1:0-3757 GCA_041587615.1 Lysobacterales bacterium | reverse complement strand
CAGCAGATCCCCCTGCGGCTGCACGGCGATGTTGACGATCGAGGATTCGTGCCCGCGAAGCTCGACCGGCGCGGCGTCGGGATCATCGACCCTCCAGAGCCGGACGATTCCGTCGCTGCCGCCGGTCACGACCTCTCGCTTGCCGGGTATCGAGCGCGCCTGCGAATAACCGAGCGGTATCTCGAGTCGTCCGAGCGGCGCGTCGGCGTCCGCGGGCGTCCAAGCCTGCGCGGCGCGTTCACCCGCCGTCACCAGCAGCTCGCCGTCGTGCGAGAAATCGATGCTCAACACCCAGCCCTCGTGCCCCGCCAGCGCCGTGGCCTGCATGGCCGCGGCCGGTTCGTCATGCCCACCAGACCCCGACTCGATGACGGCGCTCCAGTCCCACAGGCTGACCTCGCCGAATGCCGCCCCGGCCGCGAGCCAGCGTCCGTCGGCGCTGAACGCCAGTTTCGCGACCGAACTCTTGCCGGCGGACTCGGCGCGCGTCAGGGTCAACGGCTGCGCCGCCAGCGCTTCGGTATTCCAGACGAGCACGTCCTCACCGATGCCGCCCGCGGCCAGCCATTGGCCGCTGCGGTCAAACGCCACCGCGGTTGCGGTGTCGATGCCTTCGACGCGCCGCGGCGCCGCGCGCCGATCGCTGCGGTCGGCCAGCAGGACCTCTCCGCCGGCGCCGATTGTTGCAAACCAGCGACCGTCGGGGCTGAAAGCTCCGGCGCTCGGCAGACCCGCGTACGGTGTTCCTGACATGCGGCGCAGCGAATCGAAGCCGGGGCCCGTTCTGGACTGCTCCATGTCCAGTTCCGGTTCGCGCACGGCACCGGGCAATGCGTGATAACCGACGAACGGGCTGGCGAGGTCGGTCAGTCGGACCGCGTCGGAATCCGTCGTCAGCAACCATCGGGAATCGGCGCTGATCGCCAGCCCGCGGATAGCCGACGGATAGCGCAACGTGAGAGGACCGGAGTCTTCGTCATGGTCATCATAGTCGGCAAGATCTAGGATGCTGACAGCCATTTCGGACATGGCTACGAGATAGCGAGAGTCAGGCGCTATCAGCAGGCGCTCGATCCAGCTCTGACCGGTTTCCAGCGTCGCGGGCCGCCGATCGGGTCTTTGCAGGTTCCACAGCCTGACCGCGCTGCCCCCGCTCCCGACGGCCAATAGCGACCCGTCCGGACTCAGCGCGTAGAGCGTAGAGGAGCCGAACGGGGTGGCGCTCAGCGGGGCCGGCGCCGCGTCGAGTTCGTCGGTGCGCCACAGCAACGCATCGCCCGAATTCAGCACCGCGAACAGCAGGCCCAGATCCGGCCTGAAGATCACGCTTTTGGCCGCCACGTCGTCGCCGCCAAGAGCAAGTTTGTCGATGCCTTGTTCGGTGAGAGCATGGACCGCCAGCGGCTGCTCTTTGTGAGCGAGCGCGAACAGGTTGCTGTCCTCGCGCACGGCGAGTTTCTGGGGCCCTGGCTGTCGCTGTCGGCCCACGACGATGAAATCGAGACGGTCGTCGATCGTCAATTTCGGCTCTAGCGCGACCACCTGATCGCCCAGCGAGAAGAAACGCAGTTGCTGTTCGCCGCTCGCGACATGGATTGCCGTCGCTCCCGGACCAAAACCGAAGCGGATGATTCGCTGCTGGTATCTGACCGATTCCGGGGGCGCCTGGATCAGGGTCTGCCAACCGTCGCCGCGGCGAAGATCCAGGATCGACAGTGCCTCGGATCTTGTCTTGGCCAGGATCCACCGGCCGTCGTTGCTGACGCGCGTGCCCGAGACCTCCGTTGGGAAGCCGGCGGCCTCAGTCCTCGCCGCATCCGCCGCGCGGATATTGACGATCGTGGTCAGATCGATCGAGACCGCGGCCAGCCACTGCCCGTTCTCGCTGACCGCGACCGCCGCGGTCCCGGCGGCGGCCGTCGAGGACCAGGTCACAGCCGTATCTGGCGCCGCCGCGTCCGGGCGCAGCGGCCACCTGCGAAGCCCATCGGCGGCGACGGCGTAGGCGATGCCGTTATCCTCGTCAAATCCCAAGCCGATGACGTCGTCGGGAACGTCGGACAATCGCGGTCCGGCCAGAGCGGACAGCGCGTTTCTAAGCGCCTGTCGCGCCTCCGGGACCGGCGTGCGCTCGGCCGCGTCGGTGACGGTCGCGGCTTCGGCCGCGACCAGCGCGCTCATGACCGGTTGCCGGTCCAAGAGGTCGGCCGACTTGGCCGCGAGGTTGACCGCCAGGCCCGACAGCGCGAGATTGCGCTGCTCGTCGGCCCGGAGCTTCTGGATGTAGGCGAGCGTGCCGAACGTCGCGAGGCTCGCGATGACGACACTGACGATCGAGACCACGGCGATTCGCTCGCGGCGCTGCCGGCGGAAGTCGCGCCGCTCGATGTCTTCGCGGCCCACGTCGAACAGGTTCGCGAGCAACGTGTACCAGGCGTTGCGGTACTGACCCTGGTTGGGCTTGAACTCGCCGGCCTGGAACCCGCGGTAGTCCGTCGCCAGCGGCTCTTCCATGAACTCGTCGAGCGCGGCCGGGAACGCGCGATCGTCCTCTTCCCCCTGCTTGAACTCGCTGTTGGGCCGGCCCCGGTACAGCACCGGAACGATGTTGTTTGCGCCCTGCGCCCGCGCGAACTTGACGATCTCGTCGCCGACGTAACCGCTGTCGCGTGCCGACGGCGAGCAGACCAGGACCAGTTTCTTGGAGCGGCGAAGGAAACCGGATATCGCGTCCGGGTAGTGCGTGCCGACCAGGTCGCTCTCGTCGCGGAACACCCTGAGCCGGCGCCGCTCCAGACCCATGCCCTTGGGCGGCCGAAATTTCTGCAGCGCCTTTTCCAGAGCACGACCAAAATCGACGTCGTCCCGGCTGTACGAGATGAACGCATCGAAGGACCGCTCGGCGTCGATCCGGGTGCCGCTTTTCTCAGGCGCTTGCTCGTTCATGATTAAGCCTGGTCGATCGTCCGCCGGCTGCCTACGAGTCGGCGTCCGCGTCTTTGTCGACCTTGGCGGCGACGGCGACCTTGCCCATCCAGAACCGGTCGGCGCTCAGGCACTTCCAGACCCACGGCAACCAGCGCATCAGCGCGCCGCTCAACCACAGCGCCCAGGCCAGCATCGCGCCCTTGTACCACCACAGCGGAATCGACACGACGCTGGCCTGCGGGATCGGTCCGTCGCTCGAATCGGCAAACCAGCGCAGGTGGTTGCCGTAGCTGTTGTTGCCGGCGATGTGCATGTCCGGTTCCCCGAGCAGGCCGAACGGAATCGCCGACACCAGCGCGCCCAGCGCCGCCACGGTCAGGCCGGCCAGCGCCGCCTGCCGGAGATTGAATTTCCAGCGCGGACCCTCGGCTTGCCGCCCGCCGCGCCAGGCCATCACGAACAGCCACACGACAACGACCAGGAACGCGCTCCAGGACACCGTGCTGAAGCCCAGACCCAGCAGCAGCCAGTGCCGGAACTTGAGCGGGGTCCGGGTCGTGCGGCCGAGACCCCAGGCCACCAGGATCATCACCAGCACCTCGCCCCACAGCAGCACCGCGGGACCGACCCGCGGGCCCCGGGTCAGCAGCACCCCGCGGTCCCCGGGCAGGGTCAGTTCGAGGTCGAGGTTGGACGCGCGCGCGTACAGGTCCACCGCCGGGGTGCGCGTGATGAGCCCGACGTCGCCGTCCTGCTGCCATGCCACCGTGACGCCCTGACTGCCGGGGACGAGCGGGATCAGCACCCGGCCCTGATCGGCGCGCAGGTT
>JBFGYD010000333.1:0-3760 GCA_041587615.1 Lysobacterales bacterium | reverse complement strand
CCGACTACCAGCAGGGCGAGAGCTACCGCATCATCTTCATTCACGTCCCCGCGGCTTGGATGTCGCTGTTTGTCTATCTCGCGATGTGCGTGGCCGGCTTCATCGGCCTGGTGTGGCGGATCAAGGTCATGGAGATCATTGCCATGGCGAGCGCCCCCATCGGCGCGGCGTTCACGCTGATCACGCTGATCACCGGATCCCTGTGGGGCAAGCCCATGTGGGGCGCCTATTGGGTCTGGGACGCGCGCCTGACCTCGGAACTAATCCTGCTGTTTATTTACCTAGGTATTATCGGGCTGTACCAGGCGATCGAGGATCGTCGCAGCGCCGCCCGCGCAGCGTCGCTGCTGGCGCTGGTCGGACTGGTGAACATCCCGATCATCCATTTCTCGGTAGAATGGTGGACCACCTTGCATCAGGGTTCGACGGTCAAGATGTTCGGCGAATCGGCGATTGACGAACGCATGCTGGTGCCGCTGCTGGTGATGGCGGTGGCGACCAAACTCTATTACGGCATGAACGTGCTGCAGCGCGCCCGCCTGATGCTGCTGGAACAGGAAAGCACGAAGAGCTGGGTTAAGAAAATGGTTCAAATACCGGAGTTATCCAATTGAATTGGAGTGAATTTTTTCATATGGGAGGCTATGCGTTTTTCGTCTGGACCTCCTACGGCGTGTTCATCACGGTGCTGCTGGCAAGCTATCTGCTGCCGCTGAGCAAGCGCCGCGCGCTGCTGCGCGATTTGCGCGAACAACGGGCCCTTGAGGCCAGGAGACAAGGATCCAAATGACCCCGAGACGGAAACGACGCCTGTATGCGGCCATTGCGATTGTGATCGGCGTCAGCATTGCAACGGCGCTCGGCTTGAGCGCGTTCCAGGACAACCTGCTGTTTTATTTCAGCCCGAGCGAGGTGCAGGCCGGCGAGGTCCCGCATGACTACGCGATCCGGGTCGGCGGGATGGTCGTCGACGGCTCGCTCAAGCGCACGCCGGGCAGCATGAAGGTCAACTTCGTGCTGACCGACTACGCCGCCCAGGTCGCGGTGGAATATGAAGGCATCCTGCCGGACCTGTTCCGCGAGGGCCAGGGCGTGATCGCCCAGGGCCGGCTCGATCCGGACAACCGCTTCGTCGCCAGCGAGGTGCTGGCCAAGCACGACGAAAACTACATGCCGCCCGAGGTGGCCGACTCGCTGAAGAAAGTGCACGGGACCGCCGATGATTCCTGAACTCGGCCAGTTCGCGCTGGTGCTGGCGCTGATCATGGCGGTGATTCAAGCCACCCTGCCGCTGCTTGGGGCGCAGCGCAACAACGCCGCCTGGACCGGGCTCGCGCGTCCGGCCGCGTTTGCCCAGGCGACTTTCGTGGCGATCGCGTTCGGCGTCCTGACTTACGCCTTTCTGACCCAGGATTTTTCGGTCGCCTACGTGGCCCAGAACTCCAATTCGCTGCTGCCGGTGCGCTATCGTTTCTCCGCGGTCTGGGGAGCGCACGAGGGCTCGCTGCTGCTGTGGGTACTGATCTTGAGCCTGTGGACCGTTGCGGTGGCCCGGTTCAGCACGTCGCTGCCGGAGGGCTTCACCGCCCGAGTGCTCGGGGTCATGGGCTGGATCAGTGTCGGCTTTCTGCTGTTCACGCTGCTGACTTCCAATCCGTTCCTGCGCCACGTGCCGGCGCTGCCGGACGGTAACGATCTGAATCCGCTGCTGCAGGATCCGGGTCTGATCATCCACCCGCCGCTGTTGTATATCGGCTACGTCGGCTTCGCGGTCGCATTCGCGTTCGCAATCGCGGCGCTGCTCGAGGGCCGGGTCGACAGCCGCTGGGTGCGCTGGTCGCGGCCGTGGACCAACGTCGCCTGGGCGTTCCTGACCATTGGCATTGCGCTCGGAAGCTGGTGGGCTTACTACGAGCTGGGCTGGGGCGGCTGGTGGTTTTGGGATCCGGTCGAAAACGCCTCCTTTATGCCGTGGCTGGTCGGCACCGCGCTGATCCACTCGCAGGCGGTCACCGAAAAACGGGGCGCGTTCAAAAGCTGGACCATCCTGCTGGCGATCGCCGCGTTCAGTCTGAGCCTGCTGGGGACGTTCCTGGTACGCTCCGGGGTGCTGACCTCGGTCCACGCCTTCGCCAGCGACCCGGCTCGCGGCCTGTTCATCCTGGCATTCCTAGGGATCGTGTCCGGCGGCGCGCTGTTGCTGTACGCGCTGCGCGCTCCGCGAATTGCCACCGGCGGGCGCTTTCAGGTGATATCGCGCGACACCCTGCTGCTGGTCAACAACCTGTTTTTCGCCAGCGCCGCCGCGATGGTCCTGATCGGGACCGTGTATCCGCTGATCGCCGACGCCGCCGGCTGGGGCAAGATCAGCGTCGGGCCGCCGTACTTCGGGCTGATGTTCTTCATCCTGATGGCGCCGATCATCCTGCTGATGCCGGTCGGACCGTTCGCCCGCTGGCGCGGCGACGAGGGGTCGCGGCTGGTCAAGGCGGTCGCCTTCGCCGCGCCGCTGGCCTTGATCATCGGGATCGCTCCGTGGGTCGCCTGGCAGCAGTGGTCGCTGCGCGGCATCCTCGGCACGGTCGGCGCGCTGTGGGTGCTGCTGCTGACCGGCCGCTACCTGATTGCGCGTTGGCGGGCGGCACCGCGGCGCAGGTTCGGCCTGCCCCACCTGTCGCGCGGTGTCTGGGGCATGGTCGCGGCCCACCTTGGCGTCGGCGTATTCCTGGTCGGGGTGACTCTGGTCGAGACCCGGGGGTTGGAAAAGGACATCGCGCTGTCGCCGGGCGGGTCGTTCGAGGCCGCCGGGCATGATTTTCGCTTCATCGGCGTCAACCGGGTCAACGGACCCAACTACGTCGCCGACCGCGGTCGCTTCGAGGTGCGCCGCGACGGTGAATTGGTCGCCGAGTTGTATCCGGAAAAGCGCGCCTATTCGCGCGGCGGCCAGCCGATGACCGAGGCCGCCATCGACCCCGGGTTGACCCGCGATCTGTACGTCAGTCTGGGTGAGCCGCTCGGCGGCGACGCCAACGCGTGGGCCGTGCGCATCTATCACAAGCCGTTCATTCGATGGATCTGGATCGGCGCGCTGCTGATGATGGCAGGCGGTCTGCTCGGAGCCAGCGACCGACGCTATCTGGCCGAGGCGCGCTCGGCGCGGGCGCCGGCGGCCGACGCGGGCGCCGCGATGGAGGCAGCATGAAGCTGCGCCTGGTCATGCCGCTGGCGGTGTTCGTCGCGCTCAGCGCGCTGCTGGCCTCGGGGATCGGCAAAGATCCCCGCCTCGTGCCCTCGCCTTTGATCGACAAGCCGGCGCCGGCGTTCGAACTGCCGATTCTCGGTCGCGAGCCCGAGTCTCTGGCGCGCGAGGACCTGCTGGGCCAGCCCTACCTGCTCAACGTGTGGGCGAGCTGGTGCCCGGGCTGCCGCATCGAGCACTCCTACATCACCGAGCTAGCCACCTCCGGCCCGGTTCCGGTCTACGGCCTGAACTGGAAGGACGAGCGCTCCGAGGCGCTACGCTGGCTGAACATGTTCGGCGATCCGTACCGGGCCAACCTGTTTGACTTTAGCGGCCGAATCGGGATCGACTTTGGAGTCTACGGCGCGCCCGAGACCTTTTTGATCGGCGCCGACGGCATGATCCTGCAAAAGCACGTCGGCCCGCTGGACCGCAACGTGTTCGCCGCCAAATTCCTGCCACTGATCGATCGGAGACCGGCGTCGTGAAGCGTATCCTCGCCGCCATCGTCGGCCT
>JBFGYD010000332.1:0-3769 GCA_041587615.1 Lysobacterales bacterium | reverse complement strand
GGCCAGGAACAGCGTCGGGCGCTCGTAGCGCGCGTTGCCGAAATCCGGAAACGCGGCCAGCCCAGGCAGCGTGGCGGCAATCACCGGCAGGTTGACGCGCCACTCCCACCCCTTTTCGATGCGGCGCAGGTTGTGCAGCAGAAAAGCGCGCAAGCCGGCTTGCGGGACCGCTTCGGCGAGCGCCGAGTCGGCGTCGCGGCGCGACTGAATCTGATCCAGCGGCAGCGCCGCCAGCACATCGACGTAGCGGCCCACGGAGCTTTCATGTTGCGCCGGTGCGGTATCGATCACGGCCAGGCGTTCTACCCGCGCCGGCTGCGACAGCGCCAGCGTCATCGCCGCCTTGCCGCCCATGCTGTGGCCGATCAGCGCCGCGCAGCCGTCACATTCGCGTTCGATCAAGTCGGCCAAGTCGCCCGCCATCGCCGGATAATCCATGACCTCGCTTCGGGGTGAATCACCGTGATTACGCAGGTCCACCAGCAGTAACCGGCACCGCTCGCCCAGCTCGCGTGCAATCGACTGCCAGTTGCTGGCCGAGCCGAACAAGCCGTGGGCCACGACCACTGGCGGCCCGGCACCGAGTTCTCGAAAGTTCAGCTCTAGCATGATGTTCTTCCGATTTTGGGTCGGGACCGGTCAGGACGGCACCGGACCTCAACGACTACCGGCGCTTGGCGGCGACCGCTTCGATCGTGTTCCGGATCTCGGGGTGCGCGTCGAGCAGCGCTTTAAAGTCGCGGGTGTAAAGCGCGAGGAGATCGCAGAAGCCCTGCGCGATGACGGTCACCTTGCGCGGGACCTCCGACAGCAACGCCAGCTCCCCGAAGAAATCGCCGCTGCCGAGGATCACCGGCTCGGGCGCGACTTCGACCCGAACCGCGCCGGAGGAGATGAAATACATCGCGTCGCCGCGCTCGCCTTCGGTCACCACCGCCTCGCCTGGAAGCGCCAGCCGCGGCTTGAGCATGCGCGCGATTTCCCGCTGCTGTCCGCCGTCGAGCGCGGCGAAGAACGGCACCTTGGCGACCAGTTTCTCCGCGTCCAGGCCCAGGTCCAGCGTCGGGCGCTTGAGCATCGCCTCGGCGCGGGCCTCAAGGTCGTCATTCAGATCGGTGTAGACCTCTTTGCCGATGATCGCGCTCGAGCGCATCCGCTTGTAGTGGCCGGCTTCCAGCCGCACGGCGATCTGGGTCAACAGGCTTTCTTCCAGCTTTTCGGCGTATTCGGGATAGGCCGCGCGCAGGCTGTCGAGGGCGTCCTGCGATGCCCGTCTTCGCTCGGCCAGCAGCGTGTTGGTTTCGCGCATGACCGCCTCGTCGACCAGTTTCGCACCGGGCTGGTCACCGCCCAATTCTCGCAGCGCCATGCAGATCGCCTCCAGGAATTCGAACCGGTTGGCCAATTGCCGGGCCAACGGCGCGGCGATCCCGAGCCGGCGCTGGACCTGTGCCGCGAGCATCGTTTGCCAACCGAATCCGAGGCCGCGCCGGTATGCGCTCCGATAGCCCTCGATCCCGCCGGCCTTCAGACCGTCTCGGACATCGCTGGCGTGGCTGTAAAGCTGGCGCGCGATTTCCGGCGAGATCAGCCCCTGATCAAAGAAACGGGCGTAGATTTGCTGCTCGCGCAACGTCAGCGTGCGCAGGCCGACCCGAACCCATTCCTCGTGGCTGATCGGCGTCGCAGCGGTGGCGGCCCGGCGCACCTGCGCGCGCTCCTCGTATGGCTTCGAGATACGCTCGGCCAGGCCGTCACGCATCTGCTGGTCCTCGGCCGCCGAACGCAGGTCGCTGGAAATGCTCGCCAGCGCCCCGGCCATGACCCGGTCGCGCACCGCGGCGTCGACCGGACTGAGCTTGTCGAGGCCGAATATTCGCAGCACGAACTGGACCGTGGTCGCGTTGATCGCGAGCGTAAACAGAACGAAACCGGTGACCAGCGTGCCGATGAAAGTGCGAATCGACGGGTCGAAGGCCTGGTTTTCCAGCACCGCCAGAGCCAGGGCCAGCGACACCGCGCCGCGCAGCCCGCCCCAGAACATCACGGCACGATAGCCCAGGCCCACGTGCTGGGCCCAACCGATGCGCGTCAGCGCCGGCACCAGGCCGAACACGATCACGAAACGGGCCGCGAACGCCGCGCCGATCAGCGCGGCCAGCCACCCGAGCCCCTGCCCGCCCAGGTCGCCCAGCAGCGTCGGCACGGCCAATCCCACCAGCACGAAGATCACCGAGTTGGCGACGAATCCGATCTGCTCCCAGACCCCTTCCAACTCGTGCCAGGCGCTCTGGCTGAGAATGCTGCGCCCGCGCGAGCCCAGTACCAGCGCCGCGGTCACCACCGCCATCACACCGGACACGTGCAGGTAATGTTCGGCCGTTATGAAGGACAGGTAAGCGAGCGACACCGACAGCGTGATCTTGGGCAGCGCGGAGTCGCCGACGACCCCCATCAGCCAGGCGCAGACGCGCGCCAGCAGATAGCCGACCACGACCCCGCCGAAAAACACCTTGACGAACGCCAGCGCGCCGGCGGCCAGGCCGACGTCCGACTGCCCCAGCAGCATCGCCGAAAGCAACGTGAACACGACGATGGCGGTGGCGTCGTTGAACAGGCTCTCGCCCTCGACCAGAATCGCCAGCCGGCGCGGCGCCCCAAGGTCCTTGAAAATCGCCACCACCGCCACCGGGTCGGTGGCCGACACGATGGCGCCAAGCAGCAAACAGGCGATCAGCGCGTAGCCGCTGGCCGCCCACAGCACGCCGCCGACGACCAAGGTGGAAATCAGCAAACCGACCACGGCCAGCATCAAAATCGGCGCGATGTCCTCCATCAGACGGCGGACGTCGATCGCCAGTGCGGATTCGAACACCAGCGCCGGCAGGAACACGAACAAAACGGTCTCGGACGTGATGTCCAGGGTGTGCAGCGCCTCCAGCAGATCGCTGCCCACGCCGAAATCGGCGCCGTCGGGAAACAGGTATTCGACGATGCCGATGGCACAGCCGACCGCGGCCAGCATGACCGTGTAGGGGAAATTCAAGCGATTGGCGAGCGGCCACATCAGGACCGCCAGGGTGAGCAGTCCGCTCACCCCGAGCACAGTCAGCCAGACATGCTCCATCGGATCCCCTCGCCCGTGTTCGAGCCCGGGGCGAGTATATCAGGCGTTCTCGGCCTTCGGCTGGCGCGACAGCAGGTTGATCAGTCCCTGGCGCGGGGTGATCGTGCCCTGGATGACCTGGTGGACCTGTTCGGAAATCGGCAGTTCCACCGAATGCTGGGCGGCCAGGCGCATCAGTTCCCCGGCGGTCCTCGCGCCCTCGACCACCTGACCGATCTCGGCCAGCGCCTGATCGATCGGCACCCCGCGCCCCAACGCCAGGCCGAAGCTGCGGTTGCGCGACAGCTCGCCGGTGCAGGTCAGCACCAGGTCGCCGACGCCGGACAGGCCCATCAGGGTTTCGCGCTGGGCTCCGAGGGCCGCGGCCAGTCGCATCATTTCCGCCAGGCCGCGGGTAATCAGCGCGGCGCGCGCGTTGGTGCCCAGACCCATGCCGTCGGCGATGCCGGTGCCGACGGCCAGCACGTTCTTGACCGCCCCGCCAAGTTCGGCCCCAACAATGTCGCTTGAGGAATAGGCGCGGAAATTGCGACCGTGCATCGCGCCGGCCAGCTCGCGGGCATACTCGTGATCGGGACAAGCCACGGTGACCGCGGTCGGCAGGTCCTGGGCCACCTCACGGGCGAACGACGGGCCGGTGAT
>JBFGYD010000331.1:0-3775 GCA_041587615.1 Lysobacterales bacterium | reverse complement strand
GCGCGATACCAAGGACCACCCGGAAGGAGTCTGGACCCTGCCGCCGAGTCTGCGCCTTGGAGAGCAGGACCAGGAAAAATACTTAAGAATAGGCGAAAGCGACCGCATGTCTCTGCGCTTCAAAAAGCCCCCGCTGGACCTGATGGCCGATGACTGTTGAGCGGATTAGCGTCGAAGACCTGGCCCGCCTGCCGGCCTTCAGCCACGCCACGGTGGCCGGCGATTTCATCTACGTGTCGGGAACCCTCGGCGCGGCCGAGGGTTCGATGCGCCTCGTCGACGGCGGGGTCGCGGCCGAGACCGAGCAGACCCTGCGCAACATCGAGAAGATCCTCGCCGCCTGCGGCGCGGACTTCGCCGACCTGGTCAAGGTCAACGTGTTTCTGAGCGACATGAGCCGGTTCGGCGAAATGAACGAGGTCTATCTGCGCATCATCGGCCCGGACGGGCCGGCCCGGATCACCGTCGGCCGGGCCGAGCTGGCGCTCGGCGCCGCGGTCGAAATTGACTGCGTCGCATACCGGCCGCGGCGCGTTGCGTTTGATTCGGCCCGCGCATAACATCGAGTGGCCGGTGTGAATGCATAGCACGTGCGGGGCGGCGCTGTCTGCTACCCACTTTCGTCGCCCTCACCAGCGACCGGCCGTCTCAGATTGGCGCTTCCGGGGGATCAGATCTATTGCAGTGAAGAGCGAATAACGGCCTACAACTGGATCGTAGCCAACAAGCTATACGCCGCAGCGACGCTGGAAGGCTGGAGCCCGCGTGCGATCCCGGGCTGCTCGGCGGGACCTGCGGCACCTGCAATTCGAAACCGAGTTTCAACTGCCGGCCCAACTCCGCCGGCGTCGATCAGGGCTATTGGGTGGACGAGGCGCCCAATGCCAAAAACGGCATGACCCAGGCCTGCCGCCAGGTGGCCCCGTCGTATTATCGCGATCAAGCGGGCGAGAAGGAGTCCAATCTGTCGGACGACAACTACCTGCTGATCGCCACCCAGTGGTACGACGGCGCCGGCACCGGCAACGTCGCACCGACGGTGCGGAAACAGAGCAACCGGGGCAACATCAAGCCTTCGAGCACGCGCACGGCCGACTCCCCGACGCTGTCCCTGCTCGGTAACTCGACGATGGAGACCTACGAGCGCTCCAATTGCGTCGGCTGCCACAGCTCGTCGGTGTTCAAGCAGACCGGAAGCAGCACGGCCCAAATCAGCACGGATTTCATGTTCTGGCTGACGATCGAGGTGCCGTGCGGCGCCAACGGCGATGACACCTCGTGCCAAACGGCCGCGCCCAATCCGGTACCGGCTAGCGATCCGAAGGGCTAGGACTAAGCGCCGATCTCCAGCGGGCGGAACAGGCACTGGTTGCGGCCGCCTTCCTTGGCCGCATAAAGCGCCGTGTCAGCCGTGGAGACCAGCTTTTCGACCGTCACGGCGGTCTGATCGGTGCCGCCGCCCAGGGTCGTGACGCCGAGGGATATGGTGACGTGGCCCGCCGTCGGTGACGATTCATGGGTCAGGTTCAGCTGCTCGATTGCCGCGCGCAGCCGCTCGGCCAGCAGCATCGC
The DNA here is from genome assembly GCA_041587615.1 of Lysobacterales bacterium. GTDB lineage: Bacteria > Pseudomonadota > Gammaproteobacteria > Xanthomonadales > SZUA-38 > JBFGYD01. The sequence goes on along the minus strand of JBFGYD010000331.1, from coordinate 2,203 downwards.
GCCGCCGGGATCGGTGCCGGGCAGCACGATCGCGAATTCCTCCCCGCCGTAGCGCGCGATCGCGTCGGCCGGGCGAAACAGGACTTTCTGTAGCTCGCGGGCTACCAGCACCAGACACTTGTCGCCGCTGGTGTGGCCGTAGCGATCGTTGTAGGCCTTGAAATGGTCGATGTCGATGACGATCAGCGACAGCGGCTGGGCGTTGCGTAGCGAGCGGGCCAGCTCCTTGTCGATGATCTCGTCGAAATAGCGTCGGTTGCCGATTCCGGTCAGCGGGTCGGTGAGGGTCTGCTGCTCCAGCCCGGCATTGAGTTTTTCAAGTCGTTCCTTGGCCAGCCGCAGGTCTTCGGTGCGCTCCCTGACGAGCTGCTCGAGCTGCTGCGTTCGAAGCCGCAGCGCGTGGTTGCGAAACAGCGCCTGGTTGACCTCGATCAGTGCGTTGAGGCCGCGAAACGGCGCCAGCAACCAGCCCTTGATCCAGCCAGGCGTGACCACCCGGATTTCGGCCAGACGGGCGATCGGCCCGTATCCGACCAGCCGATTATAAGCCTCGGCCTCGAGCACATAGTCGCCCGGCGGCAGGGAATTGAAATAGACCTCCGGTCGGCCCTGGAGCTCGGACCAGGTGTCGTCGAAACCAACCAGGCGATAGCGGTACTGCAGATCGCGTTCGTCCAAGTACCAGGCGGAAAAAACCTCTACCCGCAGGGTCCAGCGTCCCGGCTGAACGACGTAGCGGCCGCCTTCGAACCGCTGCTCGGCCGTGCTGGTCCAGTTGACCGCCGAGACGCGCACCTCGGGCGGCGCGTGGAGCTGCTCGATCAGCGCGGGCTCTACCCGCACCAGTCCCGAATTGAGCCCGCAACAAAACGAGCCGTCGGTGCTCACGTGGAGACTGCGGGACGTGGTGAATTCCCAGGCCGAAAGCCCGAGCAGAGAGATGACCCGGCGGCGACGATGGCCGTCTTCGGGGTCATACTGCGACAGCCCGCTGGTGGAGCCGGTCCATAAATCTCCGTCGGGAGTCCAGCGAATGGACCAGCCGGCGATCGGTTCGTCGCTGATCGCCAACAGGCGTGCGCTGCGGTCAGGCGAGATCAGCACGATGCGGTCGTCTTGGACCACTGCCAGCGTATTGTCGTCACGCACGCTGATTGCGTAGGTGTTGCCGACCTTGGTCAGCGGCCCGTCCGACACCCGGTGAAAACCGTCGGCGCGCTCGACCCACAGCCCGTTACCGACGGTGCCGAGCCACAGGCGCCCGTTGCGGTCTTCGACGATGGTGTAAACATAACCCAGCGACCGGTCTTCCGGTGTCGTTATCGTCGTGACCGAGCCGTCGGCGCGGATCACCGCGCAGCCGCCGAGGGTGCCAACCCAAAGTTCGTCACCTCGGACCCAAAGCGCGCGGTTCGGCTGCGACAGCACGTCATGCCCGGCTGCAAAAACGTCGAGTTTGCCGTCGTGGCCGAGCTTGAGCAGGCCCGCCGCCGCCGCCGCCCAGAGCGTGCCGTTGCGATCCCGAACCAGATCCCAGACTTGCTGCTTGTCCAACTCGACGATCCGGTGCGGGGCCGCGACCGGGTCGGGCGGCAGTTCCCAGCTACACTGGTCCGCGCCCACCAGCAGGCCTTCCTTCTCTCCGCCGCGGCGCACTGACAGAATGGCCTGCGCGCCCGGAAGCGTGATGGGGTGGATGATCTTGCGCAGGGCGCTGATCTTGAGCACGCCCTCGTCGTCGGTTGCGACCCAAATGTTGCCAAACGCATCCAGATGCAGATCGTTGACGATGACGCCGTCGCGGATGACCTCGTCCTGGCGCCACAGGTCTCCGCGCTTGCTATAGACGCACAGTCTGCCGCCGATCCCGAGCCACAGTTCGTCGCCGGAACCGAGCGCCGCGGTGACCTCGGAAGCGGCCTTGAGAAGCGCACAGACCTCGCCCCGGCCGTCGATTTCAGCCAGTCCCTTGGAACCGCCGACCAGCAGCCGATTATCGACCCCGGGAGCCAGGCACAGAATTTCGCCGAGTCCAGCCAGTTCCCTATCGTTGCGACTGATCCACTGGTCCTGATCGAGGCAAAACAGTCCCTCTCCGGCCACCGCGACCCACAGCGTTCCACGGGCGTCGGTACAGAGGGCCCGGATCGCCCGTCTCGTGAGTCGTTCGTCGGCGGCCAGCCGCCAGCGTCCGGCGCGCCCG
>JBFGYD010000330.1:0-3788 GCA_041587615.1 Lysobacterales bacterium | reverse complement strand
GGTGAGCACGCCCCGCCGACCGGCGCCGGACCAGAAGACGATAGATCAGGCGGTGTCGATGATCCGAGCCGCCAAGCGCCCATTGCTGCTGATCGGCGCCGGCGCCAATCGCAAGCGAATTCAGAACGCGCTCAACGAGTTCGTGGATCAGACCGGGATGCCGTTTTTCAATACCCAGATGGGCAAAGGAGTGCTGAGCGATTTCCACCCGCTCTATCTGGGAACCGCGGCGCTGTCGGATACCGACTACGTGCACTGCGCCATCGATCGCGCCGACCTGGTGGTCAACGCCGGCCACGATGTGATCGAAAAGCCGCCGTTCTTCATGGAGGAAGGAGGCAAGGAGGTGATCCACATCAACTTCTCGTCGGCGGAGGTCGACGAGGTCTACTTCCCGCAGCTCGAGGTGGTCGGCGACATCGCCGCCAGTCTGCGCGCGATCACCGCCGGGCTGGGCGCCAACCCGGACTGGGACTTCGAGTACTTCATGCGGGTCCGTGAGCGGGTGCTGGAGTCGATCACCGCCGGCGCCGATGACCCCGGCTTCCCGTTGAAACCGCAGCGCGTCGTCGCCGACGTGCGCCGCGCGGTGCCCGAGGACGGGATCATCGCGCTGGACAACGGCATGTACAAGATCTGGTTCGCGCGCAACTACCGGGCCCATCAGCCCAACACCATTCTGCTCGACAACGCGCTGGCCACGATGGGGGCAGGGCTGCCCTCGGCGATGATGGCCGCGCAGATGTACCCGCAGCGCAAGGTGATGGCGATTTGCGGCGACGGCGGTTTCATGATGAACAGCCAGGAGATGGAAACCGCGGTTCGATTGAAACTGAACCTGGTGGTGCTGATCCTGCGCGACGATGCCTACGGCATGATCAAGTGGAAGCAGGCCGCCGGCGGTTTCGCCGACTGGGGGCTGGACTACGGCAATCCGGATTTCGTCAAGTACGCCGAAGCCTACGGCGCGGCCGGTCACCGGGTCGAGACCAACGAGGGCTTCCTGCCGCTGCTGAAAAAATGCCTGGATAGCCCGGGCGTTAACCTGATCGACGCGCCGGTGGATTACTCCGAGAACGTCAAGGTGCTGATCGAGGAACTGGCGCAGAAGGTCTGCCTGTTGTGAGCGAACGTGACGAGCCGACCGGTTACTGGCGGCTGCTCGATCCGGCGCTGAACAAAAGCACCGGGTTCACCGAGGACGACCGTGAGCGTTACCACCTGCGGGGGTTGCTGCCGCCCAAGGTCTTTTCGATGGACCAGCAGGAGCGGCGGGTGCTTGCGAATCTGCGGCGCAAAAGTTCGGATATCGAGCGCTTCATCTTTTTGCAGGGTCTCCAGGACCGCAACGAAACGCTGTTCTTTCGGATCCTGATCGACCACATCGTCGAGATCATGCCGCTGATCTATACCCCGACGGTGGGCCAGGCCTGCCGGGAGTTCGCCGACATCTTCCGCCGCCCGCGGGGCCTCTACCTGACCGCCCACGACCGCGGCCGCGTCGTCGAGGTGCTGCGCAACTGGCCGCAGCGCGACGTGCGCATCGCGGTGTTGACCGACGGTGAACGGATCCTGGGCCTCGGCGATCTGGGGGCCAACGGGATGGGGATTCCGATCGGCAAACTGTCGCTGTACGTGGCCGGCGCCGGCATTCGGCCGGAGCAGTGCTTGCCGGTGATGATCGACGTCGGCACCAACAACCGCACGCTGCGGGAAAACCGGCTGTATCTCGGGCTGGACCAGGAACGGCTGCGGGGCGAGGCCTACGACGAGCTGATCGACGAAATTGTCGACGGCTGCCAAAAGGTGTTTCCGGGCCTGTTGATCCAGTTCGAGGATTTCGTCACCGACAACGCCTATCGGCTGCTGAATCGCTACCGAGACCGGGTGTTGTGTTTCAACGACGACATCCAGGGAACCGCCGCGGTCGTGCTGGCTGGGGTCCAGGCGGCGACCCGGATTTCGGGCGTTCCGTTTGATCGGCAGCGGATCTTATTCCTGGGCGCCGGCTCGGCCGCCACCGGGATCGGGGATCTGCTGGTCGAGGCGCTGGCGGCTGGGGGTCTGGGCCGGGAAGAGGCTCGCCGCCGCCTGTGGTTCTGCAACTCCGAAGGCCTCGTGACCGAATCCTCGGAGCGGCTCGCGCCGCACAACATGCCTTACGCCCACCGGCTGGAGCCGATGACGTTTTTGGAGGCGATGGCGGCGCACAAGCCAACGACCCTGATCGGGGCCACGGGCCGGCCCGGAACTTTTTCGGAATCGGCGCTCAAACTAATGGCGAGGCTGTGCGACCGCCCGGCGGTGTTCGCGCTTTCCAACCCAACCTCCAACGCCGAGTGCTCCGCTCAGGAGGCCTACGACTGGACCGAGGGCCGCGCCATTTTTGCGAGCGGCTCGCCGTTTCCGGCGGTACAATACGGCGATCGTTTGATCCGTCCCGGGCAAGGCAACAACGCCTACATTTTCCCCGGCGTCGGCCTGGGCGCCATCGCCTGCGGGGCACGCCACCTGAGCGACGCGATGTTTCTCGCGGCGGCCGACGCGCTGTCGCGGAGCGTCGACCAGGCGGATCTGGATTTGGGCTCGATTTATCCGCCGCTGACCGATATCCGAGCCGTCTCGCTGGACATCGCGGTAGCGGTGGCGGAGCAGGCGCAGCGCGAGAACGAGGCGGCCGAGGCGCGCACCGACTGGCGCGAATTCATCGCCGCCCAAATGTACGATCCGCGCTATTGACGCGCGGCGTTTAGCAATGGAGTAAGCATGTTGGAACGACCCCTATCCCCCCATCTACAGGTCTACAAGCCGCAACTCACCTCGGTGCTGTCGATCACCCACCGGGCCAGCGGCGTGTTCCTGTCGGCCGGCGCCGTGTTCGTCGTGTATTGGCTGTACGCGCTGTCCCAGGGCCCGCAGGCGTTTGCAACGGCGCAGGCGCTCGCCGGGCACTGGATTGGCAAGCTAATAGGGCTGGCGCTGATCTTCTCGGTTTTCTTTCATCTGTTAAACGGCATTCGCCACCTGCTGTGGGACGCCGGCTGGGGCCTGGAGTTGAAACCTGCCTATCGCAGCGGCTGGGCCGTGGTCGTGCTGTCCGTGATCGCAACGGCGTACTTCGCCTGGTTGATGTTCGGAGGTGGGATATGAGCCTCGTCCACCCGCTGGCCCACGTCATGGGGCGCGGGAGCGCCAAGTCGGGGGTCCATCATTGGTGGGTGCAGCGGCTGACCGCGCTGGCGCTGGTGCCGCTGACCGTGTGGGTCGTGTTCGCCGTCACCGGCGCCGCGGATGGCGGCTACACCGAGATCAGAGCCTGGTTGGCGGATCCGCTGAACGCGTCGCTGATGGTGGCGTGGACGGTCACGATGCTGTACCACGCCCAGCTCGGCCTCCAGGTCGTGATCGAGGACTACGTGTACACGCCGTGGCTGGAGATTAGCTGCCAGGTTGCGGTCAAATTCGGCGCCGCGCTCGGCATCATCCTTTCGGTCCTGTCGATCCTGCGCGTGGTCATCGGGGGTTCGCAATGAGCGCCGCCTATCCGCTGATCGAGCACTCCTACGACGTGGTTGTGGTCGGCGCCGGCGGCGCCGGCCTGAGGGCGACGATGGGGCACGCGGCCAGCGGCCTGCGCACGGCCTGCCTGACCAAGGTGTTCCCGACCCGCAGCCACACGGTGGCGGCCCAGGGGGGCATGAGCGCGGCGCTCGGCAACATGGGCGAGGACGACTGGCGCTGGCACATGTACGACACGGTCAAAGGCTCGGACTGGCTCGGCGACCAGG
>JBFGYD010000329.1:0-3806 GCA_041587615.1 Lysobacterales bacterium | reverse complement strand
GGCGCGGTCGACCCGATCGATGACGACTCCCTGCTCGCTCAGCTCCTCGCGCGCCTGGTCGACTTCCTCCGGGGGTACCTGGTCGCTGTAATGGACGTTGCCGTCTTTGTCGACCCATTTGTAGAGCTTTTGCGCTTGCGCTGGGGCGGTGAATACCGCGACCGCCAGCAGGCTCAAGACGCCGATCCAGGTGTGATTTCTCATGACTTGTTGTTTCCAGATGATCTCATCGACCGCGCTCCTTGCGTACTGATATAGTGAACAACGACCGCTCATTCAACCGCCAGCGGACGAACGGCTCAGCCCTCCGGCCCGCGGGCGACCCCGTAGACCGCACGATATTGGACGATTCGCTTGCGCATTTGTTCCAACTGCGGATCGCTACCCAGGAACTGAATGAGCGTATTTAGCGCGATAATGCTCACCACCGGCACCCCGTAGCGGCGCTGGATTTCCTCGGTTGCCGACTCTTCGGTGAACCCCCGCTCCTGGCGATCCAGCGCAATGGCGACGCCGGCAAATTCGGCGCCGGCGGCAGCGATCAAATCGGCGGCGCCGCGCACCGACGAGCCCGAGGACACGACGTCGTCCACGACCAACACGCGGCCCTCGAGCGGCCCGCCTACCAGCGTACCGCCTTCCCCGTGGCCCTTGTCCTCCTTGCGATCGTAGGCGTATTTCAGGTCCCGTTGGTGGTCGCGCGAATAGGCGATCGCGACCGATGCCGCGAGTGCAATGCCTTTGTAAGCGGGTCCGAACAAAAAGTCGAACTCGATTCCCGAGTCGATCAGCGCGGCGGCGTAGTAGTGGCCGAGCAGGCGCAGGGCGGTGCCGCTGTTGAACCGTCCAGCATCGAAAAAATACGGGCTTTCGCGGCCGGACTTCAGCTTGAACTCCCCGAACTGGAGGATTCCTCGCTCCAGGCAAAGATCGACAAACTCCCGTTGAAACCGCTTCATGACGTTCGTGAAGTATGCGGGCTCGCGTGCGCAAGCGCTCAGTTTAGCCCGCGATGCCAAAAAAAAAAGCTCGCGTCGGTGCTAAGATCGGCCACCGCACAAGGGAGTAAGCATGCGCGTCGTCACCCTTAACGCCAACGGCATTCGTGCCGCCGCGGCCAAGGGATTCTATCGCTGGCTGAACAAACAGGCCGCGGATTTTGTCTGCCTGCAGGAGACCAAGGCGCAGCTCGACCGCCTGCGGGCGCTGGATTTCTACCCGTCCGGTTTTCACGCCTATTTTCATCCGGCACAAAGACCGGGCTACAGCGGGGTGGCCGTTTACAGCGCTCAACAGCCGGATCGGGTCACTTACGGACTGGGCTGGGACCGGTTCGACGCGGAGGGGCGCTGGCTGCAGGTCGACATCGGCAATCTCAGCGTGGTGTCCCTATATCTGCCGTCGGGCTCCTCGGCAGAGGCGCGCCAAGCGTTCAAATTCGAAGTCATGGACTGGCTGCTGCCCATTCTGAGCCGACTCGTCGCCGACGGCCGCGAATACCTGATCTGCGGCGACTGGAACATCGCGCACAAGCCGATCGATCTGAAAAACTGGCGCAGCAACCAGAAAAACTCGGGCTTCCTGCCGGCCGAGAGAGCCTGGTTCGACACGCTGTTCGACGAGGTCGGATGGGTGGACGCATTCCGGGTCGTCGATCAGCGCGAGGAACGGTACACCTGGTGGTCGAACCGAGGTCAGGCCTACAAAAAGAACGTCGGCTGGCGGATCGACTACCAGATCGTGAGCCCAGGTTTGCGCGAACGTGTGCGCGCGGCCGAGATTTACAATGACCGCCGGTTTTCCGACCATGCCCCGCTGATCATGGACTACGACTAACCGCGGCCAAGTTCAGCGACGAACGCGGTCAGCGATTTCTTGGTGTCCCGAAAGCACTCCCTGACATCGACCAGGACCGCGGTAATCTCCCGGTCGCGTCCGTCCTTGGCGGCGCGCTCCAGAAAATCGGCCCAGCGGCCGAGGCGTCGGGCCCCAAACGAGGCGCTGGCGCTGACCAGCGGCTGGGCGTGGCCGACGATCTCGGCCACCGCGCCGCGCTCGAGAGCCTGCGCGATCTGCTCGAGTCGGGTCTCGGCTTCCTGCAGAAATGCATCCGCGATTTCCGGAATCAGCGATCGATCCACTTCCTTTTCCAATCGTTTCAGGTCCTTGCGGTCGAGCAGCGCGGCCGATTGCAGCTCGTCCAACTGGCGTTCTCCGCGAATGGCCTTGGCCCGGTTGCCCCAGCGCAGGATCGCGGCCTGCAGGTTGCTGACGTTGACCGGCTTGGTCACGTAGTCGACCATGCCGGCGTCGGCGCAAGCCTCGCGGTCGCCCTCCAGCGTGTTGGCGGTCACCGCGATGATCGCAGGGGGCGCATGCGGGGCCTGAGACTGCATGATTCTGCGCGCCGCTTCGAAGCCGTCCATGCCGGGCATACGAATGTCCATCAGGACCACGTCGAACGGGATCTGGGTCGTGGTCTGGATCGCCTCCCGGCCGGAACTGACCGCGGTCACGCGGTGGCCCAAGCGGGTCACCAGGCTCGCGGTAACCATCTGGTTGGCGAGGCTATCGTCCACCACCAGCACCCGCAGCGACGCCCCCTTGACCGTACCGCTGGCCGCGGCGGCGGCGATCTTGCGCTCCCGCTCCGGCATCAGCACCTGCTTCAGCAAACGGTAATTGGTCAGCGGCGGGCGGAACACGAAAATGCTGGGATGGTCGAGCGCTCTCAGTTCGATCTCGCGCCGGCGGTTGCTGCAAATCGCCACGATCGCTGCGGCGGCGGTGTCGGTCAGACAGCGCTCGAGATCCGCCGGCGTCGGATCCAGGAACACCGCGCTTTCGCTTTCGGCGCCGGCGTCGGCGTCGCCCTTCAGCCGCCAATCGCGCACCAGCTGGCGCAACCGCCAGTCCTTTTTGGCCGCCGCATTGGCGAACGTGACCCCGACCGTGCGCGTCAGCCGGCGGAGGGTCGTCAGAGTTCGATCGCGGCGCGGCAGGCAAACGCTCAGCGGCAGGCCCAATTCGAATCGGCTGCCGGCCTTCTGCGGGCGCGCCCGCAGCGCGCCGCCCAGCAGCTCGGCGCTCTGCGCGGCAATGCTCAGCCCCAATCCGATGTCGCCGTCGCCGCCCCGGTCGCTGCCCGCGCCTCCAGCCAGCGCTTCCGCCAGACCGGCGCTGATTCCGGGGCCGCTGTCGGTCACGGCGAACACCATGCCGGAACGAGCGTCGGCCTGGCTGCGCGTGACCTCGATCGAAACGTGGCCTTTGCGGGTATATTTCACCGCGTTGTCAATCAAGTTGATCAGGATCTGCCGCATGCGGCCCGAATCGCCCATGATCCAGCGCGCCGCCGGTCGGGAGACGTTGCCCCATAGGGCCAGCCCGCGGCGCGCGGCGTCAGCGGCGAACAGCGTCATCACGTCATCGACCAAGTCGGGAATGAAAATCTCATTGCTTTCGAGCAGGATTTGACCGGACTGGATGTTGGTGAGGTCCAGGATTTGGTCGATCCGCGCCCGCAGGTCGGCACCCTCGCGCTCGATCAGCTCGATCAGTTCGGCCTGATCGCCGTCCAGCGCGGTGTCGCGCAGCAGCGTCGCGGCGCTCAGCAGCGAGTTGAGCCGCGTCCGAAGCTCGTGGTTGACGGTCGTGACGAAGCGGGTTTTGGCCAGCGACTCACGGCGGGCTGCGGCCAGCACCGCTTGATGTTCGCTCTGGTCGTCGACCTGGGCCTTGACGCGACCGACGAGACGGCGCAGCGACTCGCGGGCGCTGGCCAGCTTTCGATTGCTCTCTGCCAG